>PBWC01000063.1 GCA_002729095.1 Methanobacteriota archaeon | reverse complement strand
CAAGGACAAGGACAAGGCCAAGGACAAGGACAAGGCCAAGGACAAGGACAAGGACAAGGACAAGGACAAGGACAAGGCCAAGGACAAGGACAAGGCCAAGGACAAGGACAAGGACAAGGACAAGGACAAGGCCAACAACAAGGCCAAGGTCAAGGCCAAGGACAGGGTGAACAGGGCCAAGGTGAACAAGGCCAAGGTGAACAAGGCCAAGGTGAACAAGGTCAAGGCGAACAAGGTCAACAAGGTCAACAAGGTCAAGAAGGCCAACAAGGCCAACAAGGTCAGCAAGGTCAAGGCGAACAAGGTCAAGGCGAACAAGGTCAACAACAAGACAATGGGCAAGGACAACAACAACAGGGCGGCGAACAAGGCGGTCAACAGGAACAACAAGGCGAGCAAAACCAAAATGGACAAAACCAAAATGGACAAAACGAGCAACAACAAGGACAGACCCAGAATGGTCAACAAGGACAACAAGGTCAACAATCTGACCAACAACAAGGACAACAACTTGACAACCAAGATCTAAACGGAGATACTGATAATGATGGAGATGGAATACCAGATAATTTGGATAACGACAATGATAATGACGGAATACCCAATGATGTAGATGATAATCCATTTGATCATGACAATGACGGTATTGAAGACAGCGAAGATAACGACGACGATGGTGATGGAATTGATGACCAACAAGAAGTTCTCGACGGTAATTCTAATACTGACATTTATGACCATGATAATGATGGTATTTCCGATACAGTAGATTTGGATATTGATAACGATGGTATTGACAATCGTAATGATTGGGAAGACGTCAATGGAAATGGTGTAATGGATGCAGGTGAAGACCGTAGTCGTGACCATGATAATGATGGATTGAATGATGGAGTCGATCTAGACGATGATAATGACAACATCCCAGATACTGAAGAAATCGATGGTGCAACAGCTACAACTTATCGCTATGACCACGATAATGATGGATATACAGATATGGCAGATACTGACGATGATAACGACGGTCTTTCAGACTGGTTCGAAAACAACGACGGTAATGGTTTGACAGGTCAATTTGACCATGATAACGACGGCTTAGAAGATTATGTAGACGATGATGACGACAATGACGGAATCCTCGACTCGTTAGAAGCTTGATTGAAGTATAACTAACATTTCACCAATGCCGAGGCACTGGTTAATGGTTCTCTGGAGGGTGAGCCCTCCAGGGAACCCCTTTTTTATTAATTTCTTAATCAATTGGAGTTGATACTTATTGATTCGGTTGATACCTTGAGCATCAATTAACCCTTCGCGTTGATATAGTGTATTTATTAGGCTAGTTATCGGAGAGATGCTGAAATGCTTTCAATCACAAATGAAGAAAAAATAAAAAGTCGCCAAAAACTAACATTATCGCTAGTTTTAGTATTTCTAATGGTATCGAGTACAACTTTGTCACTGATGACAGATTTTGGAGACAAAGAAGAGGTATCTACGCGATTTGCTATTTCAAATGGAGAATTATTGGATAAAGAATCCGTAAATTTAGGGCAGCAACCTTCTGGGCAAGGAACCTTAGATAATTTTGATAATCACCTTCCACCACAACCACACTCAGCACTTTATGACATTATGTGGACTGATTCTGGAATTGCTTCAGGCGTCATAAATGATTTAGATGCAATCGCAGCCCTCTCACAATCGTATTCCATTTTCTTGGAGGAATCTAACAAAGAAGATCACGATAATGATGGAATTAACGATCTCAATGACTTAGACGACGACAATGATGGAATATACGATTTACTGGAAAGATTTGATGGATGTTATGGTACAGACCCACTAGACCATGATAATGATGGCATTCCTGACGTGGATGACTGGGATGATGACAATGATGGAATTTTAGAAGGCCCATTGGATATCCCGGCACTTGAAGCCTTAGGATATGACCCTATCAATGTCAGCACTGACAGATATCTAGACTCCTCAATCATACATCCGTGGACAAATCAACCTGTAGGTAATTTTTACTTAGCAGATCAAAATCCAATGGATCACGATAACGATGGCGTTACTGATGAAGATTCTGATGGCTCGGGAGCAGATCGATATGATGAAGATGATGATAACGATGGAAGAATTGACCAATTCAAATGGCCTTGCGACTTGGATGGCGATGGAATTAGCGACTATTTCGATACCGACGATGACAATGATGGAGTATTAGATGTCGACGATGAGCACCCCTATGATGCTTCTAAGACAGGTCTTATGTCAGACAACGCTGAATTTTATGATGCCCCCCGTGTCTGGACTGCTAACGAGTATATCACCTACTCGGGTGGAGTTGATTACGTACTGTGGGAGGCTAACAGAGTTAATGCCGCAACCTCAACAATTTCTGGATATTATCCTTTATTTGAAGAAGCAACAATTGTTTCCGAAGGCACCCCTTCATTCACTCAAATCATAGACGGCGATTTAGATGGGGATGGTATTCCAAATTTCCTAGATCCGGATAATGATAATGACGGTACTCCGGATAGCGCAGATACCGACGATGACAACGATTCTATTCTAGACATGTCAGATCCCGATGATGATAATGACGGTATTCCGGATGTTTGTGTTATTGTAGATTACAATAATGATGGACTAAACGACTATAATCGCTCGAACGACACCGGCTCATATCAAACCCCTGGAGCAGATACTGATGGTATCCCAGGGTTGGATTGTGAAATAGACTATGACGCAGATTTAGATGATGATAGATTAAGACCTTTCGATATAAATTACAATGGCGTTTATGATTGGTTAGACCCCGATATGGGTGGAACAACCTCACCAGATAACCTAGGAGATATTGCAGTAAGCGGAGATCAGGCTAACTTTGAATATGACCTTGATAATGATCAAATTCAAAATGAAAATGATTCTTTCCCATTAGATACTACAACAGATGTAGCTGCATGGAACTGTCCTACTCAAGCAAATCCAATCCCAACAAATCCTGACCCTAGATGTATTACTAGAAGAGCATCTTTCTCTCAGTTCAATGATTGGGATGGGGATGGAATCTCCAATTGGGACGACATTGATGATGACAATGATGGTATTATTGACGTTCTGGATATTGATTGGGATTGTGATTTTGACAACGATGCTGACTTACATGCAATCAATGGCGGTCTTTATCGTGATGACGGCCCTAACGACATAGATTCTGATGTCGATGGAGATGGATTGGAAAACAGCATTGATTGGGACGACGATAATGATGGACTTTCAGACCTGTATGACCCAGATGATGGAAATTGCGGAGTTGTAGATTTCGACCAAAATGATGGATTTTACACACCTTATTACCCAGTTAACGATGGTGGGAACTTAGATGGTACTGATGATGGCCAAGGATATCAAGGCAACTCTTCTGATTATTGGAAGATGGTATTCCATCATGACCCTTTTGAAAGTATGATGCTAAATTACAATGGCTATGATGCTACAACCCAACCAGCAACACCAGGGACCGTTCCTGAATTCTATTGGTTCTTGTTTTCACGATGGTCTTCTAGAAACGGTGGCAATGAGTGGGATATAGATACAGACGGGGACTCGTTAATCAACGGTTTAGACATTGATCAAGATGGAGATGGGCTGCCCAATTGGTGGGACCAGGATGAAGGTAATGATGGAATAATGGACGTTGATGATCCAAAATTAGGAGGTTCATTCAATCTTTCAACCTGTGGATGGACTGCGGGTAATTTTGGAACAGGTTATTCCTGCGGGTACGTCTATGCTTTCGCATACCAGATGCCTTTAAACGGCGTTAATGCTCAATTAGGATTGCCATTCTCTACAAGACCAGATGCTGGTTTAGATCAAGGTGCAACCTCTGGAGGTCCATCTAACAACTGGAGTTGTACACCTGGAGCTCAAGGAGGATGCTGGCATTATGATTATGGAAATGATGGAACAGTTGACTCCGGAATTACTTATACTCAAATTGCTAACAGTAGAGATGCATTTAACGTATGGCTTGGATTATTTATTTCAGTTTCTGGATGGAATTGGAACTCAGACAATGGTCCAGTTCAGGATTTCCCCGACGAGTTAGGTGCTGACATAATCGTTAATGATGTGGACCCAGATATCGACGGAGATGGTTTCAATAATACAATTGATATTGACGATGATGCTGATGGAGTTTATGATTGGTATGATATCGATGATGATAATGATGGATTATGGGATTATTTTGAAGTTGACTCTAATGATGATTTAGATGATGATGCTTCGATTAATCTACCACCAGGTTCATCCTTCTTCACGGGAACTAACTGTGTTGACAATGACGATGATGGAAATGACGCCGATGCAGATGAAGACGGGTTTTTCCAAGCTGTCTGGGATAGGGGAGAGATGACCCAAGGATATCAAAATCCTAAATTCTATGACGTCGATAATGATAATGACGGAGTCCCGGATGCTGAAGATTGGGATGATGATAACAATGGAATTGATGACTGGGCTCAAGAATTAATCCCAGGTTGTTTCTTAGGTGAAGAAAACTCGCCTTGGGACCATGATAATGATAATATTTCGAACTGGGAAGACGATGATTGGGATGGAGACGGCCTGAGTAATACTGTTGAATTAGCAGTTTCTCTAACTCAAGCATTTGACCACGATAACGATGGCCTAAGAGACGATATTGACGTTGATGACGATCAAGACGGAATGGAAGATATCGACGAAATCTTAGTTTGGCCAATCAGATTCGACAGAAATTCAACCAATCCTTGGGATCACGATGATTTCGGAGACGGTGAAGCATTAGCCAATCCTTTGGACCCTTCAGTAGGCCCTGATGCTATTGATAATGACGATGATAACGATACATATGTCGATGAAGACTTCGACCATCTCGAGGAAAATCAACTATCCTTCCCTTGCTATAATGGTGCAGAATCAAGTGACTGGGACTTTGACAATGATTGTGTCCTAGATGAAGATGACAAGGAACCGACATTCATTACTCTAGACGCCCCGAGTACACTTTGGATTGATGCTCAAACGCCGCAGAGATTCACTGGACATGTAGACTGGGTCAACCCAGTAACCAAAGTATTCGAGCCAGCGCCAAATATTCCAATCCAGATTAATATCGAATGGGCGAATAACGGTACCACGGCGATTGAATCGATATACGTACCAACAAATAACTTTGGAAATTTCAGTTATAACCAATACATATATCCTGAAATGTTGACTGTTGGAGGCCCAGGAACCTACAGAGTTTACGCAGAAGTAACAGAACTATTCGCTTTCAATGGTAATCGCTCACAAGAATATCTAGTTGGAGCAGAAGCTAACTTGACTGCAAATATTGCTCCAATTGGCTCATTCAAGAGCAGTGAACAACCCTTCAAGATTGATTTCTGGGCTCATTACACTGCCGATACCCAAAGAGGAGATTATACAAAACTGATTAATTTCGTCCCTATTACTTTCACAGTTAGAGGCGGACCGTTTGGAAATATTTCCTCACCAACTAACTTCTCAGGACTAGACGGAAATGGTTACAGAACTGACAATCGTGGATTTGCATCTGTAACATTCGTTCAGGACTTAGGAATAAATGGAACTTGGAAACAGATTCGAAGAAATGCCAGTTTGGATAATGGAGTAGGCCAATTACCAGGAGGATATGAAGAAATTATTTGGGACGACCTGAACAAGAAACACGTAATCGTTCAAGATTCTTCAGGCCAGCCAGTAACCGGTAATTTCACCAGTTTATATTCTAATACGTCATTGCCCGCTGGAGATTACCAAGTAGTTGGAAGCGTGCGGCCTGAAATAGCCTCAGAATGGCCATTCCCGTACATGTACGGCGATGACACAGAACCAGAGAATGTTCGAGTAATGCATAGAATGAACATTTACGGTGAACTAATTGTGAGTGGCACGAATCCAGTATATTATTGGGACTCTACTATCAACAACAATAACGGATTCTTTGGAAATTGGGCGGCATTATTCCACGCTAGCGCACTAGAGAATGCTAGTTTAGACTACAACACCGTTTCCGCCACGAAACCATATCCAACCAACTGGGACGGCAACCTATCTAACTTGACTGGAGAGGCTGAAAAACTAAGACCATTTATTCGAACAAGTGGAGACAACTGGATTATCACTTTGGTCAATGGTGGCGATACCGAATTGCCACCTTGTGGAAGAGTTGATCCGTTTGACTTAGAAAGTGAAACTAGATGCGAAATCGTTCCAGAAATGAATACAGGTGAAACTCTAAGAATGATTGGCAGTGTCACTAATAGGACAGATACTCCATGGGTTGAAGATCAAATAGCTCTACAAGTCGACAGAGACGGTAATAGACAATTCATTGGTCAAGCCGAAACTCAATTCGGTGCAAAGCCGAAACAAGCCTGTTCTACATGTGACGCAGTTTATGACTATAATTTCACTTGGGAGCCAAAAGAATATCCAGCAAAAACATATGGAATGAGAGTGGATTTCTCGAATTCAGCATACTACTTCACNGGNAACACAAGTACGTTATCGCCTACAGGGGCNTACATTAATGTCTCAGTTATTGGAACTACTCAATTCAAGATGACATCTGTTNCAAGANTATATCGTAACACTACNAATTTAGTTCAAGCACAATTACTNGATAATGCCAACCAAGCAGTTGGCAATGTNGCAGTCAANTANACCTGGTCATTTGACGGTAGAACNGGAATTAATTATACGGACGATAACGGATTCTTCGAGATTCCTTTCGAAATCAACGGAACAGATTCATTAGGTAATTTCACATTACAATTTGAATATCCGGGTTCCTCGAGATTGAAAGGATCCACAGTAAGCCAGAATATCTGGGTTATATCTAGAACCAATATTACAGTAACCGAGACTAGCGATAATATACGGCAGTCTGGAGATAATTGGGATTTCACTGCACTAATCACCGATGATGGTGCCAGTGGTACAACACCAACTAATCTTAACGGCGCTAATAGCCCAGGCGGAGGATTGGTTGATGTAATCTTTGAAGGAACGGATTTCAATGGCGTTTCCTACCGACAAGTAGTAGCAACAATAGAACCATCTGCAGGATTCCTAACATTACCTTCTCAGCAACCTGATAATTCTCATCTTTGTTATTATGATGGTAATGATGATGGCTTCGCAGATCGAGATGTCGATAAGAACGGATTATCTAGAGAAGAATCTGTAGGATGTCTGAAGGCTAACATCAGCCCACTTAACCCGCAATTACTGAAGAATGATCCTGCAGGATTCCTTCCTGATGGCTTTGGACCAGTTAATGTAATTCTTAGATTTGAAGAGAATCTTCCAAATGAAGGATGTGCATTATTAGATCCAAATATCAATATCCGTACTTTAGGCGGTGCCTGGGATCCGTGTACNGCAATTCCAAATAGCGAGCAATACAGAGTACTTATGACTAACAATGCAAATGGGTTCTCACTAATTGGTAGAACAACACTCGTTGTTGATGATCAAATTGTTTACACGAGTGAAGTCAATCCTCTGACAGGCAAAGTTGAAGAAAAGGACATGGTTGTAACAGGCCAGTTAATCGATGAATTAGGAACTAACCTTTCCAATAGGAAAATTAGAGTTCAATATGAAATGGTAAATGGAGACGGCGGNGTTCAAGGATGTCAAGAAGGTTACACTGACTTTAACGGATTCTTTGCGATTGATTGTGAACTATCTGGAGTTATTGCTGGTAAAGCTAGAGTCACGGTAACCTACTCTGCATGGGATAATGAAAATAATGATAGATTTAGGTATTCAAATAAGACATTGCAAACTGAATTCGAGGTATTCTCTAATTCGACTATTGCGATTGAGGAAGTAGGTCCATTTAGGTCTACAGAAGACAAATATATCGCTCCTAATGGAACAATGTATTACAGATTATTCTTGAAGGAATCATTCCACATCGACGCTCGTTTAACACAAACTAACGGGCAATGGGTTGGCGGAAAATGCCTGAATATTTACCTTGATCCAGAATCCAACATTAGACCAATTGCGACTATTAGAACAAGCAATATCGATGGTTCTATCGAATGGTTTAGTGGCGACCCACTACAGAATCCAACACTAAGAGGCGTTGAGACAACTGGTGGCAAGACCGAAGGATACCGAACCTTGAGAGTTGCATTTGAACCAGATGCTAATGTCCCTGGAGGATGTGATAAAGATGCCTCTAGTGCATTGAATGGCTCTTTTGCCGATGTCAATATTCTTGTTAGGTCAAGAGTCGACTTACAGGTAAAGCAAACTTGGAGTTATATCGGGGATAACGGATTATTTGAAGGAGATCCAGTTATAGGAGAAGTCGCTCTAGTAAGAGACAGATTAGACCTAGCAGTAGAGAATGAAGAGATAATTTTCCTACGCCAGTATCTATCCCCTGATGGAGAATGGGTCACAGAAGGCGAAAATAAATCGAAGACCAACGAGCAAGGAGTTGCTAGATTTGAATGGGCCTTTGACGGTCGTATTTGTGAAGGTCAGGAGTGCGAGGGNAGATGGAGAATAATTGCNTACTANCCCGGTTCAACATTTTTCGCACCTTCTGATGATAACATTACCCATGAAATACAATGGAGTGAACCAATATCCCTATCCTCCAACACAGGATTCTTTACGCCTGGTAATACTATGGCACTAGTTATTCTGCTGATGGCATTAGTTATCGGTGGAGCATTGTACTATCAAAGATCGCAAGCTAGAAGACAGGTTCAAGCATTGAAGGGTATTCTAACTGATACGATGCTTCAATTAGAAGCGAGCAATGAATTTATTGCGGCAATCTTCGATTGTTACAAGAATTTGGTTAGACATTTCCGTAAGTACGGATTTATGAAGAAGGTATACGAGACTACTCGTGAATTTGAAGCGGCTGTTAGAAGTGCATTCAACATGGTTCCAAGTGAGCAATTAGACGGCTTCTTAACAATATTTGAGGAAGCAAGATATTCAGACCACACTATCGATGCAAGTCATCGAGATCGCGCATTGCATACATTAGATGCAATTATCGGTTCATTGACAATGGCTCTTGGAGAAGGCGTCTTAGTAAAGCGTTATGAAGATGTCAATCTTTATGATAACCAAGTGAAGGCTGGTGAATTTGTGGCTGCAGACGGCACAGTTCGCCAAGCAGGAATTGTTGAAGGCGAAGGTACTGACTTTAAGATTTGATTAACGTTTAGCGGCAAAAACCTGCCGAACCTTCAAGGAGCCAGTCTTATGTGGCTTGTACATGGAAGACTGGAAGTCCCTCATCGACCAAGCAATGCAAAAGGAAACAACNGACGTTATTGGTGCNCATAGNACNTATGGNCANGCNGTAAGAGTAGCNCTCAGTGAAGCACAAATGCTTCTTGGCGATTTAGAAGCNGCACAAATNATNGAATCAATTTANGGAGCNTTNGTNGCNTATTCNCAACAAGTNATGCTNAGNATGAAAGCNGAAGATCCNGAAATCGGNGGCGTNGANCACGCNTTNAGAGCNGGNCAAGCATATGGNGTTAGTTGCGTACTTAANCANNTGATAGACCAATTAACNGATGTTGCNGGAATAACNGCATTAGGNGCNTTNGATGANTTCTCTGANACNCTGCANGAAGAGATAATNATTCAAGGTAGAGCAGCAGGATTAACTGTTGAATTACTAGATGCAAAGGGCGATATCCTTTACGAATGATTGTTAATCTGTTACGCAGACTTTGAAAAACGCGTCGGTGCATTGATAATGGGATGGCGATTCGCCAGCATGCTTCAAAGCATCGAGGGAGTCAAATGAGTAACCCAAATAACAAGACAAACGCACAGTTGGTTGATGTAATCAATCAACTGAAAGCCCAGTCTCGTGAAACCGGTTCCGCTGTTTGGCGAGATGTGGCCATGCGTCTATCTAGAAGTCGCAAAAATTGGACAAACCCAAACCTCAGCCGTGTAAGCCGCCATGCTCCAGAGGGTGCAACAATCCTCGTTCCTGGCAAGCTTCTCGGTAGTGGTGAGTTTACCAGTAACCATACCATCGCCGCCTACAGTGTGAGCAACGGTGCACGCGAGAAGATAGAAGCCGCCGGTGGTCGAATAATGACCTATGGTGAGCTAATGAACGAAAACCCATCAGGAAAGGGGGTAGTTATCCTTGGATGAAACTACCTTTGTTTTTGATGCTGAAGGCCTTATTCTGGGTCGCTTAGCATCAGCAACTGCAAATATTCTGTTGAAAGCCGCAAGAGAAGATCGAGATGATAAGGTAATTATTGTCAACGCTGAAAAAGCGATAGTTTCAGGTAGCCCGACATCAGTTCTAAACAAATATCACGCTAAGTACGAATTAAACCATGCTAGAAAAGGACCTTATTTCCCACGTATGCCTGATATGATTCTAAAGAGAGCGGTCAGAGGAATGCTTCCTTATCAAAAGAAGAGTAGTGGACGTAGAGCTCTTCGTAATTTACGTGTCGAAATCGGTTGCCCTAGCCACCTAGCAGGAGATTTACCAGAAGGTCACGAATCAGGAGACGACTCTAAAATTCGAAAATCCGCACCGGAGAGATTCATCTCTTTGGGCGAAATTAGTGCTAATTTAGGTGCACCAAGCCATCGTTGGACTGGAGGTGAACAGTAATGGCACGTAAACAAAAGAAATCCGTTGAAACTTCAGGAAAGAGAAAGACTGCAATTGCTAGAGCAAGCGTGAAAGCTGGTCAAGGCAGAGTTAGAGTTAATAGTGAACCTATAGAAATTCTACAACCATCACTCGCAAGACGTAAGGCCATGGAGCCGCTAGTTATTGCCGATGCAATGAACAGGTTGACAAAAGTCGATATCAATATTACCACTACTGGTGGAGGAATTATGGGCCAAACCGATGCTATACGCACCGCTATTGCCCGTGGTTTAGTACATTATAATGGTGGAGCGAAGGGCATGGATGAAGAACTAAGAGATGAATATCTAAGATTTGATAGAAGTCTACTAGTAAACGATCCTCGCCGTAAGGAGCCTAAACACCAACTTGGTCGTGGTGCTCGTAGAAAGAAACAGAAGTCATACCGATGAGGCGATAAAATGATAATTCCAATTAGATGTTTTAGTTGTGGAGCAGTAGTTGCTCATAAGTGGGAAGAATTCAATGAAAAGGTAACATCTGGAGTCGAGGTTTCAGATGCACTTGATCAAGTAGGATTAGAACGCTACTGCTGTAGAAGAATGTATGTTGGTCACCTAGACCTAATACACGAAGTTGCACCGTTTAGCGCACCACGTCAATAATCGTACATAAGGGCCCGTGGGTTAGCTTGGCCAATACTTGGCGGCTGGGGGCCGTCAGACCCCGGTTCAAATCCGGGCGGGCCCACCATGTTTTGTGACCTGAGACCTTTGGTTTGATATGCTGGTTATGTGAAGCATATAACATGCGAAAGGACTTATCAGCGGTTCATCTCGTAATTTTGCTATTAGTCTCTTTGACGCTTCCTTTAGGGACAAATGCAACAGATAGTTCAATTTCTACAGATATCACTTGGTCTGGCCAGCACACACTAACAGGTAATGTGACCATCACCCAAGGGGTAACACTGACAATTGAACAGGGTTCATCTATTGATTGTGGAGACGGATATTGGATTTTAGTTGAGGGTAATTTAGTTGCTGAAACCACTCATTTCTTTTCTTCAACCGATCCAGTCACGCAAGGTTCCCATGGAGCAGGGTTATGGAAAGGAATCGAAATAGCATCCAGTGGCAGTGCTATTTTGACCGATACCTTGATTGAGAATGCAAAGACTGCACTAAAGATAAACGGTCAATTAACTGCAAATGGCCTTGAAATTATGCATTCATATGTTGGAGTTAATAATTTAGCAACCTCCGACATCGTTGACTACATTTCTAATCAAATTGATTATGATTCAATTCAAAACAGTGGAACATTAACTATTTCTAATGCACAAATTAACCAATCAGCAATAGGCATTCACACAACTGGATTTACAACCGTTCTAGAATCTAATTTTTCAAGCGTTGGAATTGCACTAAATACTCCATCAGGTCAGTTGAGTGCACAAAATGTCAAACTGGAAACGGTCACAGTCGGAATAACAAGTCAATCCTCTAGTAATATAGACATTTCAGGAATAACTGGCAGCAATGTTTCACTATTGGTGGATGCTGGAAATAGTGATGACTTGATTATAAAAAATGTCGATGTTGAGGGCGATCGCGTATTAGTTTCAAATCAGGCATCTTCGTTTGAAATTTCTAATCTTTCATTCACTAGAACTACCACACATAGCACTCCGATGATTGACCAAAACTGCGCAGGGGTTTGTAATCTAAATGATATTCATATTTCAGATACCTTGAATGGAATTGTTCTATCTGGTAGTGGAACCCATGAATTGACCGATATAGGCGCATCTGTAGTAAATTCAGCGATCGAAGCAACAGGCTCAGGACATCTTCTAGCGACAAACCTGTCTATCATTACTCAAAATTCTGGAATTAAATTACGAGGACCTAGTTCACAACTACTGGGTAATAATACAGTTACAATCACTCAATCAAATTCGATAGGAGTCGATGTATTAGATTCATACCACAGTTGGTCAAACTTGATGATTGAAAAATCATTTAATCAGCAGGATACAATTTCTCTCGGTATTAATTCCTGGTATGCTGATATTGATTATAACGATTTAATTATTGAGAATCTATCAACCGGTATCAATCTTCAAGATAGTACACTTAACGGAAATCTAACCCATATTCTAGGAGGTACTGACACAGCAATTGAACTAAAAGACAGCACTATTATTTCAAGTGAAATTTCAACAAAATATCAAGCATTCGGGATACAGATGTTCGAACAGTCATACCTAAGGACAAATCAATGGACAGCAGAATTGCACAACTCTCCGTTGAAATTATTTGATAATTCTCATGCAATAATAAGAGAATTCGTGCCACTGAACACCAATTCAAACTCTTTCGATGCGTCAGGAGATGGAACAATATTGTATGGTGGAAGCCCAAGTATTACAATTTCCACAACTGATTATGGTATGTTTGAAGAGACAAATGTCCAATTTACTGATATCTCAGGAAATGCAGTTCAAGCAATAATTAATGTAAATGACTTTCAGTTAGAATGTGATGATAATGGCTTTATTTCTTTACCACTTTTATCTCAAGGCTCTGTAATTGAAGCAATCTATTCATCAACTGGAGTAACTCAAACATTAATTGGCGGGCTTTCTAACCAAGTGGTTCAAATTCCAGTAATTCCTTCAGGCGACTGGACGATTAGTTCAGGCCAATCAGTTATACTTGGGCCTCGCCCAGATGGACTGCCACATTCTATTTCAGGTAACTTAGAACTTCTTGGAGATGGTAGTTTGAAGCTGGTTTCATCATCGCTTATGATATCATCTAATTCACAGATTTCCTTGTTCGATCAGTCTGAAATAATCGGAGATAACGGAGCCATTTTTGCACCAATTATTGAAATAAATTCCTTGGCAAAATTGACATCATTGGAAAATAGTAAATTAACTGTTGAAGCACAAGTAAATTGGTCCTGTAGTTCTACAATTTTCACGACCTCTGTATTTTTCAAACAAGCCATTGAATTGCAACCCAACTGCGACATCGAGATGCTAGGGGGCAGTATTGATTCAACATTCAACATACCTGTTAGTTCCTCATTCACTCAATTATCTGCGTTAGAGTTGTCTGTTGTTGATAAAGGAAATCCTGTCGAAGGAGCTCTTATTTCTATCAACGGGGCTAATGAAATAACCGACGAGGAAGGCAAAGTAGCAATTAATGCAACAGCGAGATTTATCGATGGAATTTCCGATAATATAGGAGGTGTTCAAAACATAACTTTGCAAGTAGGATCATTTTCAGATTTTGTGACATGGGATTCTTCAAGATCATTTGACTACACATTTATTGCATCAAGAATAAGTCCAGGCATTCTGTCTGAAAATACCATTTTAGAAGCTAAATGGAGTCCATATTATTTAGAGGATGATTTGATTATTCCTCAATTAAAGACATTAAAAATTGATGATGGTGTGTCATTTAGAATCTCTGAAGGAGTCAGTATAGAGGTTGATGGAGCCTTGGATGCTGGAGAATCTACCATGTCATCAACGGGATTTGGTGCAAGGTGGGGCGGATTGATTCTTGGTGAATATCTTAGTTCAAGAATAGAATTGTCTAATACGGATGTCGTGGAAGCCTTTACTCCAGTTCATATCTCATCATCAGGCTCCTTATTTGCTGATGGAGTTAGTTTGATGCGTTCCACTGCATCAGAACCTTTGCTTTTTGTCGAACCAGGTAGTACAGCATCGATTGAAATCAGGAATTCTCAATTTAGAGACGGAGGAAGTGGTTGTATTGAATTATACCAATCAGAAGCGTTGATTGTATTTTCCAATCTAGATATGTCACACTGTAACGGGCCAGCTATATGGGCAAGGCAGACTGAAGTATTTGCATCCAACATTACTATTGGAGAGGGCGTTGACTCGGGATTTGATCTAACCGAGGTTTCCGGTACAATTTCTTCCATAGATGCAACCCAATTTTCAGGAACTGGAAATGTCGTATGGTTAGATTCTATGGATGAGGAATTTGTTTTGGATAACGTGCTTGCAGTTGCCGGGCAGTCTGCTGCTATTGCTGGCAGGAATAATCGCAATCTGCAGATAGATTCTATAACAATTGAAGGCGCTCCTGCTATAGATTTTGATTCATCATCAGGCATTTTATCAAATATCAATCTAACTGGAGAGGGTTCAGGAAACGGATTTATTAGCCATCATGGTCGTTCAGCAAGTTCTATGGTTGTAGAAAATTTAGTAATTAGAAATTATTCTGTAGGAATAGATTTACACTCAGATGAAGGAGAAATAACTTCGCCAATAATTATACGTAATTCAATAATTAATTCTTCAACAACTATTTCAGCAGAAAATTATTCGGCACTGGTAAAAAATTCTGTCCTTACTGGTCAATCTGAGTTGAGTGATGACACTATTATCGATTTTATAGATACGATATTTTATTCTCAATCACCATTTACAACCTGGAATAATGCTAAAGTAAATCAATTACACACTATACAAATAGACTCTCAACTAAATGGGATTTCTAGATATGCTGAATATGAAATAACTTCGTTTTATTCGAATGGAAGTACAACAAAAACCACAGTTGCAGGAACTACAATTCTCCATCATATTTACACAAATATTCAGTCTAACTTTTTGGGACAAGTTCAACTTTCCAGTTTAGAAATTAACTCCAATTCACCGGGATTACCAGAAAAATCAGTAACTTTTGATACCAGTGAGCAGTGGGAAATTGGCACTTTAATAGTTATTCAACTAGAAGATAATGCTCCACCCGAAGTTGAATTTATAGAACCTGTCTTTGGACAGAAAATAATGCAGCAAACCACTTTTTCTGCATCAGTTAATGTTTCTGATGATATTGACTCTACTTCAGAACTAAGTTTTCAATGGACAATTTTAGACTCTCAAAACAATCAAATTTCCCAAGTAAACTCCTCTGTTCCCGTTCAAAACATTTCAGTTCCTAGCCCTGGAATGTATGTTCTACAAGTTGAGGTATTTGACACACTAGGCATATCGACATTAGTGAGCCAATCATTTGAGTCAATACCTTTAGATTCAGATGGAGATAATACGTTAGATTGTGATCAGAATTCTTGGTTTGATTTGAAAATTGGACGTTCATGTGGCCCAGATATTTATGATGAAGATGATGATAATGATGGTTTTTCTGACAGTCGTGATGCTTGGCCATTAGACCCTTGTGCATGGCAAGACACCGACAATGATCGACAACCAGATCAAATTAATTGTCCTGATGGAGTCACTACAATATTGATTGAGGATCAAGATGATGATGGAGATGGTATACCGGATGTACTTGAAGGGCAAACTAGTGACGATTCCGGAGATTTTGATAGTTTCACTATGCTAATTTTAGTTTTTATTGCTATAATTTTTGTTTTATTTGTTAGAAGAATGAAGAATGGTGGCGCTCAACAATCAAATAAAGACCATAATTATGAGTGATAAAATGGAAACAATTACAATTCCAAGTTCTGAAATTATAGCGTCACTAGCAATTTCTATTTTAGCTGTAATTGTCTTGTGGGATGCTTACTGGCTAACCAAACAAAAGCGTGATATTCCTGAGTTAGGTAAAATTTCGGATGAAGTTTTTGCTTGGTCTAGTGAAGGGCCGAATGAAGTTGTTCGACAATGGGGTAATTTATTTTCAATGGCTGCAATGATGGCTTTACCTTGGGGATTAGTCGAAATATCTGATACACCTATTATCTATCCAATCATTTGGGATATTCTTCTAGCACTACATTTGATTTCTTTGTTGATTCCAAAGAGGTATGCTATTACTAAAACTCATTTATTTGCTGATGGACAAAGATATGAATGGAAACGCCTCAAATTGTCTAGAAGCAAGACTAAGAAGCGAATTATATTACTCAGGAAGGGATGGGGTATTTTTGCCCCTCTGCCTGTTGGTGGCAATTATCATGATTTAGTAGAGGCAAAATCTCGAATAACTAATATCTTGAATCCACAAGAAGAGGAGTAACAAGCGTTATTTTCAATAATCGCCTTCAAGAGGGATAAATATGGAATGGACGGTAAGCGGTGAAGATATTTTTGTCAGACTAGATCCAGGTGAAGAAATTCATGCATCATTAGGCGCATTAGCAGATGAAATCGGACTCAATGCGGCGGCGATTACCAGTGGAATTGGCAGAACTCGCGAGAATGTTTACGGCTTCATGAATAATGATGGAATATATATCAAAAGACAACTAACTAACCCATCAGAATTAGTAAGTCTATCAGGTAATATCGCTAGGACCGAAGACGGAAATCCATTTACACATATCCATTGTTGCTGGTCAGATGATGACAATAATGTTCATGCTGGCCATATGTTTTCTTCTACAGTAGCCGTGGTTGCAGAAATTCATCTAAGAACCTTAACTCATGCGATAATGACTCGCTGTCCTTTGCCAGATGTGCAACTTTTAGGCCTGCGTTTTTCGTGAGATTCATATCCTCTCGCACTGAGGGATACACATGACCCGAAAGGACAGAATCAAGTTTCTGGCTGAAGCGGTCAGCCATCATCGTGAATTGTACTACAATCATTCAGCACCAGAAATTTCGGATGCTGAATTTGATGCTCTTTGGGATGAATTAAAATTGCTCGACCCAGAGAACCGAGTTCTACACCAAGTAGGACCAGAACCACTCCCTGGAACTGTCAAAGTAGAGCATAGATTTCCAATGCTATCTTTAGACAAAGGTACGACTGGAGAGGATATTACTCACTTTGTAACACAGTCGACTGCGGGCGGTAAGCGATACCTAGCACAACCGAAATTAGATGGCTCAGCCTTATCTTTAGAGTATGTTGCTGGTAATTTGCACAGAGCAGCGACTAGAGGTAGCGGGGAACGTGGAGAAGATGTCACGTTGAATGCGAAATTAATTGCAAATATTCCGACTCGCCTAAAAATTCCAATAGATTGTCACGTCAGAGGTGAAGTAGTAATGCCTTTGAAAACATTCGAAGAAAAATATAAACACGTTTCGCCAAATCCAAGAAACCTTTGTTCTGGTGCATTACGACAAAAACATGGTGATGGAAAGGCAGAAGCCTCTGATTTGGTATTTTGCGCATATGATGTTAAATTCATAAATGACTCTCCTCAAGCGACATATGATAGTGAATTACTATATTTTTTACAAAACTCAATTGGAATCGAGCCGGCGCCCTGGCAAGTTTTTGAATCAGATTCACCTCAATCTGAAATGATTCAGTATACCGAAGAATGGAGCTCGAAAAGATCGAGTTATGACTTTGAGATCGATGGAATAGTTTTCAAAGTAGATTCATTAACCCAACGTCAAAGATTGGGTTTCACCGCTCACCACCCTAGATGGGCTCTAGCGTGGAAATTCCCACCCGAAGAAGCAACCTCGGTACTGTTACATGTAGACTGGCAGACAGGTAGAACAGGAAATGTAACTCCGGTAGCGCGTATCGCTCCACAAAGAGTTGGCGGGGTTACTGTAGAAAATACAACATTGCATAACCCAGGCGAAGTCGAAAGATTGGGAGTAAATATTGGCGACAAGGTTCTAATCGTTAGACGAGGCGATGTAATTCCTAAAATAGAATCAAGCCTAGGTCCGGCAGCTATCTCTGATTTAGAGAATAGATTTCATGCAGATGGAACTCAATTTACGGGCAAACTACCAATCAGTAAAAAAATTACAATACCGACAATCTGCCCCTCTTGCCCAGCTAGTTTAGTTGTTGAGGGTGCTTTTCTTAAGTGCCTAGATTTGATGTGTGGCTCAAGAACGAGTAGAACTATAATTTACTGGTGCAGAGCATTAGAGATGGATGGTATTGGTGAAAAATTAGTTGAGCAATTACTCGATTCTAATTTGATTAAGGATATTGCAGATTTATACAAATTAGAAAAATCCCAGTTGCTTCAATTAGAAAGAATGGCAGAAAAATCTGCTAATAATGTATTAACTGAAATTGGCAGAACTAAGAGCATGAATTTAGGAAAGTTTCTCCATGCGTTAGGACTCCCGGGCATCGGTCCTGAATTAGCATCATTAGTTGCTCAGCAAACTAGGAGTTTTGAGGGACTGATGAAATGGGTAGATGATGCAAAAGCTGAGCCAAGTGACCAAAATTTTGGTCCAATAAACGATTCAAAAGGAAAACCCTTCAAGCAAAATATCGCTTTAAGAAAGATGTGTGAAAATGATGGAATTGGTTCTAAAGTAGCCTTACAAGTTAGAGATGGACTGGATGAACGAAAAGAACTATTGTTCAAACTCTCACAGTATCTTTCGCTCAGTGACGAACCCGAGATTATATCAAGAGGTTCATTAACTGGCATGACATTCTGCATTACTGGTAGTTTGAGCAACCCAAGAAAGGAAATTCAGTTAATGATTAAAGCTGCAGGCGGAAAGGTTGTAGGTAGTGTTTCATCAAATCTAGACGTACTTGTTGTAGGTGAAAATGCAGGTTCAAAACTAGCCAAAGCGAACTCTTTGGGAATTAGGGTCTGGAATGAAGAAGAGTTGATTAATGCATGCGGTGGACATAATACAAATGAACCAACAGATGATGTAGAATCTACAAATACGCAAAGCAGCCTCTTTGACTACAATTAATATTAAATTCAGCAACCATTCAAACAAATTAGGGTTAACCTTCAATACTAAGGGAGATTACAACCACCATGAACTACTCCAAGAGGGTTTATGCCGTTTTGTTGATTCTTTTGATTTCGGTAATTCCGTTGACCGAAGGTAAAGAAAACGGCAAACTCAATTCTGGAACTGGGTGTGGATGTCATTCTCAAACCGGTTCAAATGTAGCAACACCTTCTCTTTCTGGCACTCCGGCCAAATATACTCCAGGACAAAGTTATCAGTTGACAATATCAGTTAGCGGAGGAGTTTCTGGTTCAGGCGGTGGTTTTAGCTTAGATATTGATAAAGGGACACTCAGCTATATGGGCTTTGCAGTAAATATCAATTCGGCAGGTGATAGTGCTACACATTCCATTACCGGAAGCAGTTATCGAACTTGGGGCTTAGATTGGACAGCGCCTAATTCTGGCTCTGGAACGGTTAATTTCCAATTAGCAGCAATGACATCAAATGGCGACGGTTCAGATTCTGGAGATAGATGGGGCACATTGACACTCCAAGTACCTGAAGATATTCCAACAAATCAACCACCTTCGGCTAGTGGTGCTATGTTATCTCCTACAGATGCTAAAACAGCAGATAGTCTAACTCTTTCATATTCTTATTCCGACCCCGACGGCGATTCTGAATCTGGCACTGTAATTACATGGTTCAAGGATGGAATTGCGCTTCAGCAGGGTGCAGTTCCCGGAAAGATAGTTTCTTCATCGCTGACTAGTAAAAATGAACAATGGTACGCAGAAATAACCCCATCTGATGGACAAGATTCCGGCTCAACTATTACCAGTAACACAGTAACGATTCAAAATACTCTTCCATCACTATCAACTCCTAGTATATCTCCATCTCAACCCTCTTCAGACGAGGATCTATCTTTTACCATTAATACTAATGATGAAGATCAAGATTCATTGTCTACAGAGATTAGATGGTTCCTCAATGGACAATTGATGAGTGAGTTGAACGATGAATTAACCGTACCTTCTCTCGCAACTAGAGATGGTGATGACTGGTATGTTGAGGTTAGAGTTTCTGATGATGAAGAAACTACGGTTTGGAAAACTTCCCAAACTGTAACTATTGGCCTAGGAGGTCCTGTGAATAATCAACCGACAGTCGATTCGATTTCTATTCAACCACTGAATCCTACGACATTAGATTCTCTAATGTTAAGTTTCATTTCTAATGATGTAGATGGTGATACCATCGTAGATTCCCAAATTGAGTGGTATCTCAATGGGAATCTTGTAAATGAACTGACTGAATCGACCTTACCATCACAATATACTTCTAAAAATCAAGAATGGAAAGCACACGTCAGAGTCTATGATGGGACTGATTGGTCACAATGGACTCCTAGCCAATTGGTTACTATATCTAATTCAAAACCAATAATCGAGATGGTAGAACTGGATTTTTCACAAACCACTACAAATCAGAATATCAGTATGAATTATTTGATGACAGACGCTGATGGCGACCTGCCATCTCCTCCTGACGTGAAATGGTTCAAAAACGGGGTAGAACAAACCAGTTTACAAAACCAAGAAACTCTTTCCAGCTCACTAACCAGCAAAGGAGATAATTGGACTGTTTTTGTGAAGGCAAATGATGGACAAGAATTTAGTATTGATTCAATGTCTGCTTCAGTTGCTATTTCTAATTCTTTACCTATTTCGGTTGTAGAATTGAATCACACGCCGCTCCAAGACATGATTTTGACTATTACGAACACCGACTTAGATGGAGATATAGTATCCAATGAAGTAAATTGGTTTAGAAATGGATTCAAAGAAGGCTCGCTCACAGGTCAATTAGTAGTTCCTTCGCAATTGATTGGAGCAGGTCAGGCATGGTCAGTTGAAGTAATTCCTAACGATGGAGAATCTAATGGCACACTAGTTTCTTCCCAATTAGTTGTTGAAAACCTAGCGCCAAATGCGGTAATAGATTTGGAAAGTGTAGAATTGTGGGACAATGAAGAGATTGTAGTAACTGGCAAAAATTCGACTGATTTAGACGGATTTATCGATGAATATTCTTGGCAGTGGTGGGATAATAATGGCAATTCTGGAAGCGGAACTGGTAAGACATTTTCTTTTTCAGCGATGGGTGATGTTATGTTAAGATTGATAGTTGAGGATGAGTTTGGGGCTATAGGTGATGATTCAATTAATTTCCAAACAGAGGCAGGTCCGAAGGTTTCCCAATTAGTGGTCGAAGGTCAAGGAGAACAAGTACGATTATCCTGGGATTGGAACGGTCCAAATGCTACTTTTGAGATATTTAGAAATGGGGATTCATTATCTATAATTAGCGAATATGGTTTTACTGATATTCCACTTCTTTCGGGTCCGACTGATTATACTGTTAAACCTATTATTGATGATAGGACTATCAATTCTGGTGCAATTACAGTTGAGGGTTTCATAGTTGATTCAATTGATCCGAAATCAAATGATGTCTCAACCACTGGAGGTCTAATAACTGGAATACTGTTCATCACAATTAGTTTTGGAACCCTTGTAATGGCTTTTGTCGATAGGAGGGATTGAATGTTTAGAAGAATTAGAGTATTACTAGTATTTTCTTTACTTGTTAGCGTTAGTACTCTTTCTCAGGCGAACCCCGGAGGAGTTGGGGACGGTGTTTTTGATATGCAGTGTGGAGGTGCTTGCCATGGAGATTCTTCCTTGAACCAGACATCTTCAGCTATAATTGAGTTTGAAATTCAAGGTACACCATACCTTGAGCAACCCATTTCAATAAGTGCGGTAGCATCTGGATCCCAGTTGGGTGTTTATGATAGTGTAGGGATGTTTTTGTTAACTGATACAACAGGTCATAGTGATACTCCAAGAGACGCTGGCTGGGAGATTCTATCAGATTCTAATGGAGGTTCCAATAATTATCTAGAAGGTATAATAGATGTTGGAATGGATAATTTTTCAGCCTCCTGGACAATTAAGCCTACTGAATTAACCACAACT
The DNA here is from genome assembly GCA_002729095.1 of Methanobacteriota archaeon. Taxonomy (GTDB): domain Archaea; phylum Thermoplasmatota; class Poseidoniia; order Poseidoniales; family Poseidoniaceae; genus MGIIa-L1. The sequence goes on along the minus strand of PBWC01000063.1, from coordinate 17,450 downwards.
ACATTTTATGTTTCCATTCATCATGGTGGCGATGATATCCCTTACTTTGGTATCAGTCAAGGCTTTGATTTAGAAGTGCTTCCAATACCAGATAATTTGCCCAGGATTGCTGCGGATTTTATTCCACAAACGACTAGGGATTTGGGAGTGGAGACGTCAGTTAAACTTGAGACTGAAGATGTCTCAAATGTTGTTATTGAATGGAAGATTGAAGGTAGTACGATTACTACTGTCAGCGCAAATTCCTCTGAAGATGGAACATGGCATTTTACCGTTCCAGCCTCAAATCAACCATCAAGACTGCAGTGGAGAGCAATTTTAGATGGTGAAGGACCTTCGCAAATTACTCCATGGTTTACATTGGTTGCACAAGAACCTCCATTTGAGGTTGACGAAGCGGCAGTTTACCTCCAGTCAGTTGCATTGTTCATTTTTGTTATTGGAATTGTACTTACATTACAAACAAGATTCTCTAGAGATTTTAGTGATCAAAAACAGTGGGAACAGACCGAAGCAATAATTGGTCAAGAATTATCAAATAATCCACCACCTCTGCCAAATGGTGAATTGCCACAAGGGTGGACCATGGAACAATGGGAATGGTATGGTCATGAGTATGTCAATGAACAGGAGGTAAAACAATGATTTCATCTGCTACATTCCACGTTATTTCAACAGAATTAGTGGTTGGATCTTTTGCTATGGCTGGATTGTGTTTTTTGCTTCACGCACTTTGTCGATATGGGGTAATAAAGAGTAACAATTTAATTCAAATTACAGATAATGTGGCTCACTTTGCGCTATTTTTTGGAATTCTAGCAACTCCATTTGCCATAATTAGTGGCATTTCAGCATCGCCCAACTCGGGCTTTTCTACACCTATTTTGGTCAATAAGATGTTTCTATCTATGACAGGTTTTGGTTTAGCCATATCAACGCTATTGGTTAGGTGGAAATTTGGGATAAAAATTCTACAACAAAGAAAAACGATGTTGATTCAGATATTTGCAGGTATGTCTGCAAGTGGAATGATGCTTCTTACGGCATCTGCTGGAGGGACGTTTTCACGCGGAGAATCTTTACTTGACATATTCAGTCTTCCTTATGACTCAATTTTACTAATGCCAATTACAATTAGTTCGCTACTACTATTATCCGGGATTCTCTCGATAATTACTGCGATTGTGCAAATCAGGAAAACCTCATCCGTACAACATTGAGTTACCAGAACTAGGTTCAGCAGTTGGAATATTTGCTCCTTCCATCATGGATTGTAACTGTGCTTCAAGGAACTCTGCTTCTTGGATAAGAGGTTCATGAGGTAAATCGATTGCAGGTAATAAATTATTCAAGTGTTCAATTAGTGTTGCTGCAGCTCTGGCATCAGGGAAACGCGGGTCAGCCTCGACCATTATGGACATCAAATCAAGCCCTCTTCGGCGAGCTTCACCGAGGATAGATGCATTGATTCCTTTGATAACTCCTTGTTGTAAGAGAGGGATGTTCATGTCCTCCAACATTTTTCTACTCTTGTCATTAGCACCTATTCCTACTATATCGATACCTTCAGTATCTTCGTACTCGATTACGGGTTCAGCTCCGTTAAGATTTGCCTTCATTCCACTTTTAGCAAAAGCATCAATGACTACTCCAGCCACAATTTTTTGTTCTTTAGACCACTCAAACATTGCCCACACAATGTCATGTGCAAGAGCCTCAGGAACAACTAATTCACTCATCAGTAATATTACTTGGTCACATCCGTCAATCGTACATTTCGGTTTTCCAGCGTATGCTCTAATAGGTGGGAGTGGAACTCCCTCTTGGACTAATGTGAGTGCGGGTAATCTAGCATCAACTACGCCTCCAATAAATTCTAGTTGCAGGTGATCGATTAGAAAATGAGCGACAACACTAGAAACCATTCCAACACTTGGGAAACAAGCGACCACAAGCGCGTTATCGGTTGAAACTTCAGCATTTATTCGAACACTAGGGCCTTCCATGAGCCTCCTACTTTCTCATCGTGTATCAACACTTTCCCTGTCTCGCTCATATCGGTGGATTGATGGTGTTAAACCAAAACGGGTAATCATGGCTGATGTTGGTAACTCTCAAACAAGGCAACACATGCTTTCCCCATCGGCTTGGAATAGATATGAGACGTGCCCTCGAATGTATTGGCTTAGTAGGCAAAAATTACCAAGAAAAGCAGGGATGGCTGCATCACTTGGAACTGTAGTACATGCATCGATAGAAGATTTGCTTTTGACGGATTATTCACACATTGGAAACGATCAGGATAATTGGCTACCTAGGGAAGGTGAACGATTGCTGAAAGAGAGGTGGGAAGAAGAAAAAGAAATTTTCATGAATACACCTAGAAGGCCAATGTGGAAGGAAGAAAAATGGAAAGAGGCTAAGAGGCATCAGAAAGGTGGAATAATAATGTTGCTTGACCATATTGGTATTCAAGGACTTGACCATGACAGAATTACTGGTGCTTTATGGCGGAAAGTACAGAAACACGCCATCGCGGTTGAAGGGGAATTGAAAACTCGTAATGGGCGTTTAATGGGCCGATTAGACCTACTCCTTGCTGATGTTGATTCCGATGGAAATATGGTAGGTTGGCTTGTTGCTGACTTGAAAACAGGCAGAACGCCAGATAGGGAATTAAAATCCGAGGTAAACCGGCAATTACGGTTATATCGCGATATTCTTTTGGACAATAATGAGGACCATCCTCCAGTTAGAACCGAAGGCTGGTATACTCTTAATTCATCAAAATGGCCAGCTATTGGGGATAATGTTTTGGAACAGGCATATCAAGCATGGGAGAAAACACAGCCAACGGCCATTCCTATGCAACCTACACCTGGTCCACATTCCTGTGGCGGTTTTTGTGATTGGAAAGCATGGTGTCCACATTGGTGGAATTGGCGTTTCGAGAACGGCACACTACACAAGGATGATTTTTCTGATGCAGTCGTTCTTTTACATGAATTTGATTCTAATTCCGGCTCAGCAGTTATTGAATTATGCGAACCTTTTGAGGATGGTATTAGGGCAATACCTACGGGCGTTAAGAAATCAGCTAGATTTGATGGGCGTGGGAAAGAAGCATTACAAGAAGTACTCGATAGCGAACACCAAGGACCCTTATTTCTTGGTTCAATAATGACTACACAAAATGCTTGGAGAATTGGGCATTGGTGTGATGTTCTTCCATGGAAACCTATACCGGACGATATAGAATATCAAAAGCAATAACTATCCGAGATACTCTCTAATTGCTTCTCTAGCTTCCTCATCTTCAATTCCCTTAGGAGATAGTAGCCACAAAATATATTTCGGATCTATATTTTGAATTTCAGAAACATGCCTACCTTTATGTCTTCCAAAAGCAAGTACATAATGTCCATCATTAATTCTTATTTTGCCTAGAGAATCTAATGTTTCTAAGTCATCCAAGCCCCGCCCAAGCATTGAATCTTCATTTTTTGACTCACCATGAACTAACCATCTCTCCAATTCAACTAATGATTTTCTAAAATAAGGCGCATGGTCAACTGAAAGCCTCCAAAATAATAGTAATGATGCTGCTGCATCAGCAGCAGCAGTATGCGCATTTTCAAGAGATATTCCATGTCTTGTGCATAACGAACCTAAATTGTGCGGCCTTGGAATTTTAATTCTCCTAACAACCTCCAAGGTATCCATTACGGCTTTAGGACTAGGAGGTAATTTTCCAAGCCTTCTAAATTCGTTATTCAGAAGAGGTAGATCAAATTGTCTTACATTATGACCGACAATAACCGAACCTTCGATAAGTTCGAAAATCTCATCAGCAAATTTCGAGAAATCATCTAATGATCTTACGTCACTATCGTATATTCCATGAACTTCACTGGCTTGAATCGGTATTGCCCTTCGAGGATTGATGAGGGTTTCATAGGATATTTCATCTCCATCTAAAGATGAACCAATTAAAGCGATTTGAACTATTTTATCGCTATTTGTAGAAATTCCTGTGGTTTCTAAATCAAAGGCTAGGACACGTTCACCATCAAGAAAGTCCTGAGCCATATTCATAGCAACAGTTGCCACTCTTTGAACATCACTATTCAAATTAACACTAAAATTCAAATGGAGTTTTTTATTAGCCGATATAATGGGCTTGTTTGATAAATTTAAGAAACGGTTTTCAAAATCTGGGGATGTTGAAGAACCTGTAGAAAACAATGATTCATCTGAAGACCAGCTATATATGGAAAAATATCAAAACAATAACCAAAATATAGCAGATGAAGTAATGGATATTCTTATGTTAGAAGAAAAACAAGAGGAATTGGAAACTCCTGAACTAGTAATTTCCGAGTATGACGCTGGAGACGTTGATTTGATAGAACTTGAGAATCAAAATTTAGAGAATAACTCGACTAAAAATGTGGTTGTGCATGACTCTTTTGACGATTTAGACGATCACCTCAAAGGAGCAAAAATTATTGGAGACATCTCTAAAGAGGTGTCATTTGATTCGGAGTAAAAAACTCACTGAACTAATTGAACATTTTTCACTCTAAATATACATACTATTAGAAGGGTGGAGCATTTCCGCAAGTGTGAGCATTATGGTTGACATGAAAAAAGGCAAGTCTCTAACTTTGGCTAGCCTTATGTTTCTATCTATCTTCCTAACAGGTTGTATAGGTCTTGACTCTACTGTCGACCCTAGGGCCTCTCTGCAGGCATACCCGCTTTCGATTCAAGAAGGAGAAACCGTCACTCTTGACGCTACAGAATCTACTGCTGTTGAGGGCGTTATTACGGGTTTTAAATGGGATTTTGGCGATGGGCAAAAAGCAGAGACGGTTATTGGATTTACCACTTATACATACGAAACATTCGGAGTTTACACTGTCACATTGACAGTAGAGAATAGCGTAGGAGGCCAAGATGAGATTTCGACATCTATCTCTGTAAATGGTGCCCCAGTGATGAATCTAACAGTTCCAGAACAAGTAAAAACAGGAGACTCAGCCTTTTTGGATGCTTCTAATAGTTACGATCCTGAAGGTAAAGATCTGTATTATTCTTGGGATTTAGACTGGTCTAGAGATAGCGACTCTGACGGCGACCAAAGAAACGATATTGATGCCACAACTCCTACAGTACTATTGCCCACAAATAGTTCAGGTAAGCTTAGAGGAAGTCTAGTTATTTCTGATGCAGATGGAGCTACTGTTACTGAGACATTTTCTATTGAAATTATTTCTAGAACTTTTGAAGTTGAGTGGGTTACAGAAGAACTAAAGTTTACTTGGAGTGACTATCTTGAACAAGGTAATCAGTGGGAAGACAGTATTTCTCCAGGCGAAGAAGGACGAGTTATGGAGTTTGTTGCTACACTTCAGTTAGAGCAGGAATTAGGCCCACAAGACAACTTTACTCTTTCTTTATTAATTGAAAATGATAATTATAAGAGAACCGTTCAAACTGAGGGTGGCAACATTACAGCGAATGAAACTGCAAAGGGTATTATGGAGCGAGACTCCATTAATCCTGCCGGAGAAAATGGAATCTACACTTCAGATTCTGAAGAGGAACTGATAAATTTACTCTTAGGGCAAGCGGGCTCTAGAACAGCACAAGGCGTCTGGACTTGGACCGTTTTTGCTCAACAAGCAGACCCTGACGCGCTTATCGATACCTTGCCAGACCCCGACCCAGGCAATAATTGGGATCTTGAAGTAATAGTCACTGTAATGCGACCAGAACTTACAGAGATTACTTTTGGTTGATAAGGCCAATGCAAGAAGTAATTTAGCCGGACTATTTGGGAGGTATGAAGCCCATGGTAGACAGCGTTGAAATTAGCCGAGTCAACATTAGAGACACAGTTTCATTTGATATTTCAGTTTGGATGAACCATCCTGATGATTGGGAATTTAGGCCAGGGTTGTCAGTAGAAGGGCAGAATTTTATAATTTCAGATCTGAACGATGGTAGTCAAATGGCTAGTATTGAACTAGACGATGAACAAATGGAGACAATCCAAAGGGATAGGGTTGCCGAATTAAGAGTTAAATTCCAAGTCCATGGAATGCATGGAAAAATGAAAAAAATACACCCAATTATTGCAGATGGGAAGGCTAAAAAATTGGCTACAGCAAACTGGAAAACGACGCAATCAGTACAATTTAACTGATTTTCAACATTTGCCTAACATGGGGTATCCACCATATCTTTGATATGGGTTAGTATTGATTTTCCTGTTATGGTTCCAAGAAGAGTTGGTAAGGGTTCACAAAAAAGAGCAAGATTCGAGAGGTTAAAGGACGAAGTTGAGAAGTTTGTTCTTGCGAATCCAGGTTGTTCTGCACAATCAATAGTAGCTAATTTAGCTCATGATAAATCAATGCGTAATCACGGGTTGACTCCAAGAAAAATTGGCTTTTTTATATCAAGAAATCTTTCGAAATCTCTAACTTGGTGGCAAGACCATAAAGCAGGGCGCAGAGTTTATGGACAGATAGGAAATAATACTCGCCCTCCTAAATCAATATGAAAAGATAAAATTTAGCGCTTAACTCATGTATAATTGAATTTTAGAGCAAATCATGGCAGGCAAAATAGCAGCCTATTTTGACCTTGACGGAACCCTTCTTGATGCTTCTAGTGAGAAAACTCTTACTGGTCGTTTGGGGCTAAGAAGACCTTGGAGGATTCCGCTAGGTGCTACGATGTGGACTCTAGGATTTTTTGGTAACTTACTAAGGGGACGTTCAATTTACGACTCAGCAAGAAATAGAGGTCATTTCTGTTTATCGTCGTGGGAGATTTTAGAAAACTATTCTAATAAAATCGCATCCGAAAATTTGATTCACAAAGTTCCAAAAGAAGCATTGGAATGCTTATCCTGGCATCGTGAACAAGGACACAGACTAGTTTTAGTTACTGCGACAATTGCTCCGATGGCAGAAGCAATGGGGACTCAGTTAGGCATGGATACAATTTATGGATGTGGACCAAGCATTCGTAAAGGCATTCTTTCCGGCTCTGAAAGCGGATGGAGCGTTCCAAGGCGTAAAGGAAAAGTTCCAGTTGTGCAACAGGATGCATTAGAAAATAATCATGATCTATCTCTTTGTTATGGTTATGGTAATACCATGGCAGATACCTGGTTTATGTCCATTACCGGTAATCCGGTTGCAATCAATCCTGGAAAGAAAATGTCTGACTTTGCGGTTAAAAACGAATGGCCCATTAAATCATGGAAGATTTGAATTTTATATAGTCTCGATTTTGATTTCGAGCATGAAAAAGCAAACTGTTATGCCACTATCCGCAGGAGTCCAAAGCCAGAGAAAATCAGATTTGATGAGAGAACTATCTACAATCACGGCTTCACATAATAGGGCTTTTGAATTTCTCAATGAAATAATTGAATCAGAGCCAAATAAGATTATGCTCGACGATGACTGTATCGTTGTTGTAGGCCATTTAGCCACCTATAGAATCAAAATAGACAATTTACTCAAAAGGTTGAGTAATCCTATTGTTTACGGATTGGGATTTGATACTATTTCGGTTCATTCTAAAGGAAAATTGGATAGAGAAAAATCAACCTATGCCTGTATTCAATCAATTGCCGGAACCAGCGTCCCATTTGCAGATAGTATTGCAGCAATGATTTTTGGATTACTAAATGACGATAACTTCTTTCATAGCAAAGATGGTGATACCCTTAGGCAAGCACTAGTGGAACTATACGGCCCAAATCCTTACAGTCCGATAAGTAGTAAGTTGAAGCAATTTATCGCGGAGAAATATAATGCGAAATATAATCCAGACGATATGACAATTTCTTTTTCTGGGACTCATGGGTACAAGTGGAAATTAGGTTTTGGTAATCCTTTAGCTCTTGGCTTTAGTCTAGAATACAAGAAACCAAGACAGCGACTTTGGCGTGTTTTAACCAGAGACACATCGTCGGTATTAAACCATTCAACTGAGATATTTTCACTACTACATCGTCTATTGAGAAGTCCTGGAAACGTGATTCCTAAAAGCATGGATTGGACAACATCACTTGAATTGTGTAAACTTATTTTACCAATAGTTGATGGTTTTGATGATGTTGATGAAGAAGAGATTCGACAAGCATGTATGAAGATGGAATATGAAGAGTGGTGAATTGGCGGCCCCGCCGCGATTCGAACACGGGTTACTGGTTCCGCAAACCAGTGTGATATCCAAGCTACACTATGGGGCCTTATTCTGTCCAATTATGCGCGGGATATAAGCGCGACGGGTTTCTACCTTAGGAAAAAAGCAAGGTTTNATGCATGCACATCAATTGGGAGTTACATGGCGGTGAATCTCCAACGTCGCGTAGATTATCCTATGCTGGATAGTGCAAATATAGCCTATTTTCCTAGAATTTATGATTTAGCGCACCGCTTTTTTGAAGAAACTTGGGAATTAATGTGTGAAATTTCCTATCCTGAAATGATTGATCAGCGAAGAGTCGGATTTCCTGTAGTTCATATCGAAACAGATTTCATTTCGCCCTTAAGATATGGAGATACAGTTCATGCTAAAATTTGGATTGAGAAAATCGGCTCGAAGTCTTGTACCTGGGCTTATAGGTTTTACAACCAAAATCAAGATTTGGTTTGGTCATCATCACAGGTCACTGTGTGTGTTAACATGGATAACTTAGAATCAATTATAATTCCGGACTGGCTAAGAAACGGATTAGAAAAACACTTACAGCAAGGTGAATAGATGTCTGAGAAACAGTTTGATTTTTCCATTAGAATGGATAAAGAAAATTCTACACCTGAACTTGAACCATTCGATATCACTGTGACTCCGGATACTAAGGGACCAAAGTCTGTTGCTATTCTGATGTTTTTCGGAGGTTTACTTCTAATTTTACTGGCTTTTGGAGATTTTCAATTAAGCCAACAGGAGGATCTAACTGATGAGGAAATCGAAATCATCTTAGAAACACCTAATGCTGATTTAGACACCGATATTAGTAATGATGACTACCAAAAATTCCATGATTCAGCCAGACAAGGATACCTTATTCGTGCTGCTGGGTTAGCCATATCAGGCTCTTTGATTGTTCTTGGCGCGCCATTCCTTTATTCACTCAATAAGAAAGGCGCATACTTAGGAATTGAGGGTGCTGCAATAGGCTTGGTAACCGGAGTTCTTGGTAGTATGATGATTAATGATGCTGCAGTTGAATATCTATCAGGGCCTCTATTACTCACATACAAACTTCTAACATATTCATGTGGTATTTGTATGCTAATATGTGGTGCAATGACTTCTCTTCCTTTAGTTAATGCTAGGGCTAGAATGGCATTGAACGGAAAGCATAGAGTGAAAATTAAGGCCGATTCTGAAGGTGAAGAATGAAGTTAATTATCAGGCTTAGGCCATTTCTTCATTAACGTTTTTTTCAAATCATCGTCCAAGGTTGCATTCCACCAATCACTACCTCTCCAAATGGCATACTTGCCTCGAATTCCTCGTAAATCAGCGCCTTTGAATTGACAGTTGTTGAAATTAGAAAGATTGAGTCTTGCCTTTTTTAAATCGGCTCCTCTAAAATCAGCGTTATCGAAAGCAGATTTCATTAAGTCAGCTCCTACCATAGATGCCCTTCTAAAATCACAGTTAGAAAAATCACCTTCAGTCAAATCTGCACCATCAAGAACAGCTCGCCTAAAATTTGATCCGGGATGCCTTCCCTTACGCAGTAATGAATTAGAACGATTTTGAAAAGACCAATCTAATTTTTCTCCCTTTTCTCCAGTGTTATCTCGAGGGTCATCACTACTCCCCGACATTACCATATCAAGACCTCACAGAGAAGTAGATTTTTCTTCTAAGTGCTGGCGTCCTTCTTCAGTTAATTCTGCATAGCGATTCTTGTCACCGTACTTCGATGGTATTTGGATAAATTTTCGCTCTTTCAGCCTATTAATGTAAAGTGAAAGGTTACCAGGTGNCTCGATTTTTGCATCTTCGAATAAGGAATTAATTATTCTAGGAGGGCAATCATCTAATTTTTCAATTTCTCTAAGAAAATGTAAGGCTCCAAGAACTTGTTCAGGTTTTCCATCTAGTGAATAATTGTCCAATAAAGACCGAAAGTCAGCACCTCTTGAGGGAATAGAATCGAGTTTAGATGTATTNGATAGTGACTCTTTGGATAGTTCTACAGTTTCTTGAATCCTCTCAAGCATAGCCCCCCAGAAACCTTCTTGCTTGTATTGGCTAATTCGCTCTTCGACTTCGAATTGGCCCCCTTCAGCTTCAAAATCAAATTCTCCTGTGTGAATAGAAATCTTGGTAGTCTTAGTGTTCATACCATGCCTCAAATACCCCAGTATTCCGGCATTCATAATTGTTTACAATCTAACAAAATTTGCTTAAACCAAATAGTAGGTCTTTTCATTGTAATTCAACCCGCAGACATGAGGGGGAACTATGGAACACGAATTCCGAGGTTATGCTTTGGTACTTCATGATGGTGTAGATCCAAGAACTGGAGGAGTAGCTATAGCAGGTTTTACAACTGCTGGAATGGTAGGAGTTATTGCAGCATCCCACATAATAAAATCACTCAAATTAAAACAACTTGGAACAGTCCTAAATGCTGAGTTTCCAGCAGTCGCATTGATTCATGATGAAATTCCAAAACACCCTGTTAGGGTCTACCAAGGCGAAAAAATTGGTGTATTTACATCAGAAATAAGATTCAAAGATAAGCAAGATATTATGTTCGCGTCTACTGTTTTAGAGTGGTTCACTAAAGGTGGCTTTGATAATTTGATAATCATTGATGGCATAATTTCCAACGACAAACAATTAACTCACGGCGAATTATATGGGGTTGGGTCATCTTCTAGGGCTAGATTGAGGCTGAAGCAAGCGGGTATAGAACCAATTCAGCAAGGTATTGTTGCTGGAATAACAGGTTTCTTACTTGGAGAAGGAGATAGATTAGGAATNGACGTAACCGCACTATTAGCAGAGGCTAGCCCGATGTATCCCGATGCAAGAGCTGCTGCTTTGGCTATTGAAGCGGTATGCGATTTGACTGGATTAGAAATACCTCTTACAGAATTACTAGAAAATGCTAGGGAAATAGAAAATAGTGTTAGAGAGGTTTTCGAAAAGTCGATGACAATGCTGCCAGGGCCTGAGGAAGACGAAGAATCCTTTTCTGACCCTTCATTTGGCTAATCATTCTTCAAAGATTGAACTATTTTTATTAGTTCCTCAAAATCTATGTCGGTTGCAATCATTGGTTCTAAGTCAGGAACCCTAGCAGCAACATTTCCTTTATTGTTAATTGCTTCAATCAAACGTTCTATCTTAGGTGCTCCAGATGTATTTGACCATTTNGGCAGAGAATCTAAATTTACCAATAAATGCTCTCTACTCATGATATCTGATGCATTTGATATATGTTTGACACTTCTAATGATTTCACGTTTAGCATATTCTAAATCATTATCTTCCCAATCAAGACCATAATTTTTAGCCGCTCTGTATTCTTCTGGACTTGGAAAACACAACTCCAAAGCCCGTTGTTCAGTTATTCTTTGTGTAATTTCTTTATTCCATAGAGGACCGATCCACATCGGACCACTCGCTCTATCTAGATCGTNTTCATTAGGGTGATGTATGAACCTATATGGTATATCCTCATATCTTACCCTCCATCCTATGTGTGAATGAATATTACTTGCCATTTCTTTACTGGATTTCAAGATGACGCTTATTCTAACATGATGTCCATCAAATAATGCTAAAACAGGAATAATAGTTTTGTCGTGCTTAGCAGCAGTGGTTGCAATAAGTCCCATCAAAGTTCTCACAGCGTCGTCATGGGCATATAAGTCCACGATTCCTTTGGCGCCATATCTTCTCTTTTGCGAACTAAGAGATGATCCGGTTAATGCTGCTGTATCGGTTGCGGTGACTTCTAGAAAACCAATCCTGGAAAGACTTTGAATTGCAGAGTCTAAAAACTGAACAGGNGAGCCGAATGGGTCTAAATCTATCCATTGGAAAGAGGACTCAGATAATGCTACACGCGCATCCAATTTTTGAAAATAAATTCCATTATCGAATTCTCCTTCAGGCATTTTTCCATATCTATCCGNTTCAACTGAGTGATTAATTTCAGTTCTTGGAGGATGTTCCTTGTGTGAGATTTTTGCCCAATTTATTGCAAACTCGTCGAGATCATTTGCTGTAATTCTCATTCTTCTTTGTTGACTATCAGGAATTTCATTTCGCCACCTCCGAACTCTAACCCCGGTAGAACATAGTGCGTCAAGAATTCTGATGCTCTTGCCCTTTTTTATCAGCCAGTCATTNTCTAGAGCATCCGCTAAAAGCATTACTGACCTTGTCCTAGCAGGGGCCATTGCAGGATTTAAGAAACCTTCACCAGTTTTTTTAGCAGGCCCCCTTGGCATGTGAGAAGGTCTTTCTTGTTCTTTTTTTAGATGAATGACCGTTTTCCCTTCAATCCAAATATTTCCTGGCCAGTCAGAAGGTTTCTCACTATTTTCCCGCTCCGCCATGAATGGCCGAGTAATTACCCATTGAAAATCACCTCCTATGATGTAGTCTAAGTAATACAGACTGTTGAAGTTAACATAATCTCTCAAAGAAACTTTAGAGGGCCTTCACAACCGTTGTCTATGGACGAAGGATTTACAGTTGCAGGGCAGTCGATGCCGAGAATAACTATTGGTTTTGGAACTTTTTTGATTGCTTGGGGAGTAATTGTCTCTATAATGTCTAAATCAAATTCAATAACTTCATTTTTCCCTTCCTTACTTGGTCTGCCAATTCTAGTTTCAGGAATAATGGCTCAAAAAACCCCTGAGAAGCGTAAATTTTGGATGCATATAGCTGTAGTTTTCGGTTTACTGTGCGCTTTAGGCGGCACGAGATTTTTCATGGTAATGTCTGATGGTATTACTTATGCATCTGGTTCGATGTTAATGCTATTTGTTACAGGTTCAATCTACACTTTCTTTTGTGTTCAATCTTTTAGATTTGCAAGGATTAACTCCACCGATTAGTGACGGGTGAAAAAATGACAGAGCCATTAGTTATTGATGTTGTAGATAATGGCGGCCAGTGGACACATCGAGAATGGAGAATGTTACGTTATCTTAAGGTAGATACTCAAATCATTGATAATACTACGCCGGTTAGTGAACTTAGAGATTTAGATGGAATTATTCTTTCAGGAGGAGCTGCTAGGGTGGGCCTCACTGGCGAATTAGGTAACTGTGCAGCATATTTGGAATTAGATATTCCAATTCTAGGTATCTGCGCTGGACATCAATTCATGGCAAGACACTATGGTGGCGACGCTAGAGAATCCCCAATTCCAGAATTTGGAGCCATGGAGATTGAATTACAAAATGGCGGCGGGAAAATATTTGATAGAACTAACCAAACACAAACCGTCTGGGAATCACACAATGATGAAGTCCACATAGTTCCAGAAGGCTTTTTCATAACTGCCAGTAGTCCTTCTTGCAAGGTACAAGGGATGGAAAATGAGGCTGGGAATAGGTTTGGACTACAGTTCCACCCCGAGGTTAATGATTCGGAATTTGGTAAAGAGATGTTCGAGAATTTTGTTGAAATATGCCGAAATCATAGAGATAAGTGAAAACACGCATATAAAAATCATTCAGCATTAATCGACTCATGACTGGCTCAATATTAATTGTCGGAGGCGGTAGCGATATCGCAAGTAAATTATCAAAAAAATTACTTGAAAGGGGCTTCAATGTAACCTTATTGGTTAGAAACCCCGATAATTTAGATCAAGATATTTCCAGTAAGGCATCTGTAGTTGTTGGGGACGCATTATCGTCTAGTGATTTAACATCAGCAATTGAAACTGCCGCTTCTCAAGGAGATGGGTCGATTTTAGGAATGGCTCACTTAGTCGGCTCAATCCTAATTAGACCTCCCCATGCTGTAAAGCAGGAAGCCTTTGAAGAAGTCATTCAAACCAATTTAGTCAGCGCTTTTCTTGCTTTGTCTTTGACCTGTAAGTCAATGCTTAGAACTGGCGGTGGCCGAGTGGTTTTCACGTCCAGCGTTGCTGCAAGTTTAGGTTTAGTCAATCACGAGGCCATTGCGGCGGCTAAAGGTGGTATTGAGTCAATGGTTCGCTCAGCAGCAGCAACGTATGCACAGAGAAAAATCAGAGTCAATGCAGTAGCGCCTGGTCTTACAGATACGAAATTATCAGGGAACATAACCAAATCAGAAGCCTTGCTTGAAGCAGCGGTATCAATGATTCCAATGAAGAGAATCAATGAGCCCGATGAAATTGCAGAAGCAATATTTTGGTTGTTAACTGGTGCACCTGATAATCTTACAGGCCAAATTCTTCACCTTGATGGAGGTATGAAGCATGTCAGAAATTGAATTTATCGAAGAAAAGTGGTTCAATGCCGTTAAGGTTAACAAGTTAAGAACCGGGAAAAAGAAAATGCTTACATTAGGGAAAAAACTAGTTTTACTAATCAATTCTGAAGGCAATTATTTTGCAACCGAAGCACTTTGCCGACACATGCGTTGGCCTCTAGCTTGGGGTGCCAAAGTTAGTGATGATTGTATTAGATGTCCTCTGCATCAAACAACTCACAAAATTGATGATGGAAGTTTAGTTGAGTGGTCCCCATTTCCTCTATTCCCTGCATACGGTAAATTGGTTGGGAAATTCTCTAAACAGAAAGATTTGCGTACTTATCCAACCAGAGTTTTAGGAGATATGATACAGGTTTACATTGCCTAATTCGAACTATTTTTTGATTATATCTAACCAACAACTGTTTCGGTTAAATGTTCGAATCTGCCATTACGTGTAGGCGTGTTAAGAGATTTTTGAGCCTCAGTGATGTATTCCAATGCTACCGTTTCAGGATTCAATCCTTTGTCGAATGAATTCGCAATTAATTCACCTAATTTTCTTTTGCTAGAGGTTTTCCTACTTTGCAAGAATAACTTATTTTCGTTATGGAATTGCGTAATCTTCTGTGCGGTCCATCCACCTTCTCCCTTATCCAACCATTCATGGTAGAAGTGAACTCTCGCAAGGAAATTCTTAGCTTGTTTAGAATCGCTTAATTGACCTTCTTCAATTACAGGTATATGTGGATTTAAAGTTGTAAATACCATCGCAAATAAGCCAACACCATCTCTAATGGCTTGTGGATTATCCCCTCTGTGGAGTTTCACACTCTCAATACCACAACTCGAAGAATCTTGTTTGAATATAAATCCACAAATACCCGTAGAGGCTAACAAGTCAGATTGAAGTTCAGCATATTCCACCATGCGGCTAGTAAAATCCTCACCATTTTTTGGATTGATTAGTTTTATTTTATCATCCTCTTTTACCAAACGAATCTTAGGTCTTGGGATGCTCATTCCAATTCCAACTTCAGGGCATATTGGAACTAATTCAAGATATTCATTCCATTTCGTTATTAGAGGTATGAATTCAGCAGCATCACCATTGTGTCTGACCTTATGTCCAACCAAGCAGCTTGAAACTGCAATTTTTGGTTTGCTCGCCATGAGTAAAAACTTACTCTTTGACTTATCAATAGATGTTTAAGCTTAAGATTCGTAATTGGAATGTTAAACTTTCAAATTCGCTTGCCTTGCAAGTAATACTACTTTCATACTATGTTCTAACATCGCAGCATTAGCCCATGCTTGATCAAGATCTGCACCAACCGCATAAGCACCTTTTCCACGAATAACTACGCAACGCATGCCACCTTGCTGAAGTGCTTCAGCAACTTGTCTAAGGAATTCTTCAGGATGATCATCATCCGGATCGACAATAATTATTTTTCCAATATGTTTCTTTCCAATTTCGTCTATCGGCTGAACCAATACCAAATCCTTTTCACAACTTGCAGCAGTGGTGAAAGGGCCATGAGAATGTATCACAGCAGCAGGTCCGCCTGTGATTAAACTTACAGACGCGAGTACCACTTCTAGAACACGCCAGTCATCAGGCGCTCCACGAGGAGGGTCGGCTCCTAATTTCGCTGCACATATATCTCGCTCATCCATTCGTGGTAATAGCGCCATATGTTTTGTAGAAATAATGAATTCTAGCTGTTCAGGATGCAGCATTGCAATTGCCCCCATTGAGGCACGAATCAATTGTTCTCTGTCTAACTGTCTTGCTAAACGCGCCATATCTCCTACAATGTGCGCGCCAATTACTAATTCTTCCATCACGACAGGAGGCATCGGGGGATTCTCTAATTCTTCAATTACCTCAGCAGCACCAGCCATTGATTTCCTCAATCTTTCTACTTCAGCAGATAATCGGGCGATTTCAGCTTCAGTTTCTATACTTTCAGACTCAACATTCATTTCTATTGAAGGCTCATTTTGTGTTGTTTCGCTTTCACTACTTTGTAAAACTGTCACCTCAGTATGGTTTTCAAAATTTGATGCATCATCCTCTAATGGAATTTCCCCTTCGTTTTCATCAGAGTTTTCCTCGGATTCTTCTACCATTTGTTCGGGTTTTCCTTTGTCTAGAATAGCTTCTTCATTATCTTCTTTAGGTTCTTCTTCGATGACTTCTTCAGTGCTTCCATCTGATTGTTCAATTAATACATCGGTTGAATTTTCTTCGGGCGAAGGTTCGCTTGGAGCACCGCTTTGAGGCTTGCTCGGTGGGCCTTTTGCCGGCGGTCCACTAGGAGGCAAACTAGGCGGGCCTTTTGATGGTGGTCCACTTGGAGGCTTGCTAGGCGGGCCTTTTGATGGTGGTCCACTTGGAGGCTTGCTAGGTGGACCTTTTAACGGAGGCCCACTCGGTGACTCATCTAATGGAGGATTAATAGGCGGGATCTCTGAGGTTTCGTGAGTTATGTCATCTTCAGTGTTCGCAGCTGGTTCTTGATCTTGCTTCACTTCTTCCTGTTCATAATTATCATCTTCTACAGAAGAAGATTCAATTTCCTCTTCAGTTATTTCCTTCTCTTCTATCTTAGATTTTGAATTTTCTAGATTATCTTCACTTTCACTGACTTTCTCATCTTGTTCTACTTTTTCTTCGTTCACTAGCTCTGCTGGTTTATTTGTTTCTAGGCCACTTAGTGTGCCAAATGCACCATCTAGCATATTTTCGACTCTTGCATTTTCAGCATCTTCTCGGGCTTTTTCTGCAGATGTTTTTTTGGCAGCCATGCTTAACTCTCCGGTCAAGCCACATAGAGCGGCTTAAATAGCGGTTGCGCTCCGACGAGTATGCTAAGGCCCGCTTGGTGTAGAGGTTATCATGCAGGATTGTCATTCCTGCGACCCGGGTTCAATTCCCGGAGTGGGCGCCAAATACA
>PBWC01000094.1 GCA_002729095.1 Methanobacteriota archaeon | reverse complement strand
TCTGCATCTATCTTGACTATAGCACTTTGGTCCTTTGCCTGCAAAGAGGCAAAATGTACAGTTTCTACGTCTTCTGGGTCGTTGTCATCAACGGACTTCTCAATCGACACACGCTTAAGTGGTGCGCCCTTAATTTTTAAAAGATCTGACCCTGACCAGGCTGAGATTAGAGTAAATGGGCCGACAATTTCTAATGAGTCACCAGATACAACAGGGGCCTGCATTTGTATGTGAAACCTATTTTTAATCTCTAGAGTCACATTTGCGCCGGTCACGGAAACTCTTACAGCAGATAGAGAGTTTGCTTCTATAAACTTAGTTAAAGAGTTTTTAAGCCCAATTGCTAGAGTGTCATTGGAGAGTAATGATTCTTCGAAACCTCCTGCAAAGCTACCGGCGTGTGATTGTGATCCTGTCTGATTAAAAAAGTTGCCAATTGTAATGTGAAAACCTGTTAAATCAGTTGCAAAAGGTTCATTTGTAAAGCCGATAGCAGACTCAATTTGTAGTCCGAGCCCGGGCGCGACTTCATCGCCGCCTATACTAAAATCAAAGCTATTGCTTCCATGACCATTTTCACCTTCGATCGCTGTAATGAGTTCTGCTAAAATGTTTGCACTAGCAAGCTCAGGCATCGAAGGATCGAGTCCGGAAATGTCCGGAGCCACAACTGTAGCACCTATTCTTTGATCACCTGCAGATAGTGTAGGGGTTACATTGTTGAAGGTTGGTCCGATCGGGTCACCCACTTCTAAAATATCACCTGTTTGATAAGGATTGCCTTCTGAGTTGAGTGTGCCGTCAGCATTAACAATAACATATGTTTTTGTGGTAAAAATTGAACTAAAACTGCTTGTTCTGGCTTTTAAAGTTAAAAACTGTCCTGTATTAGGCAGGTCGTGGATACTGGTAGCTGCGTGCGAAAAAAATAGTTGCGCCTTTGTGGCACTAATAGCCTGGCTATCACGTGCACCAATTACTGTCGCAGTAGAATTATTAGAATTGTTGGCGCCAAATATATCAAAATCAGAACGAACTTCTGCATCATATACAAAACTGTCTCCCAGCGCAATTCTTAAGCTGTACGGCGCACCGTAGACGTTTGAAGCGTCACAAGAAATTACTAAACTAGAATATTCTTCAGGGCCTGGACGTATGGGTTCAATCAAAGCATCACCGTCGCCGTAGACAGATATCTGACCTCCTGAAAATCCTGTTAGTGTAAGTAGAGAACTAGATGCATTAGACTCAATAGGAATATTTCCTGCGATACCTACACCCTGTTGTGTCAGTGTAATCGTTCCATTTGACACAACCGACGATGGCGACCAAACACTTCCGTCTGCTGCGACTGCATTTATTGCATTTGTCAGAGCCGCGTCTGTCTTGGTAGCCATTACGTGGTGGAAATTAGGTCCGTTACTCGCCTCAAACACACTTGACACTGGGATTACTCTATGTGTATGATCGATAGCAGCAGGCCTTAATCCTGTAAAGTCATATCTTGCACCTGGTAACGGAAGCAAAATCTTGTTCAAGACGTTTTTGTAGAGTTCCGACTTGACCGGGACATTGTATGTAATCGACAGAGTGTTTGCAGACGGATCGTGTGCTGCAGTCATTACACCATGGAACTGTCTGATAGCCTCAGGGTTTTCTGTGGAAGTTATATTAATTGCGGATGCTATCTCTGCATAAATATCATCAACTTCTTGTGCTTTTGAAGTATCGACACTAACTATGTTTAATTTCTCCCCACCACCAGTTGTCTCGTAGTCATAGTAGGTCAAAAACTCTCTGTTAGGATCTAGATCTGCTTGAATTGCAATGTCTGCGAAGGCATACGCGTCTGTAAATGTAGCTGCTTCTTGTCTTATCGTTACAAAGACAGGATCAGCAGGCTGTGAAACAGGTTCGACATCGCCTCCGAGAGAGCTGGGCATGTTCAGTTGGGCTGTGACTGAGCCACCTGCTACGGCTACAAGCCTCTTAAGCTCTGGTGCAGGAGGTGCAGATTCTCCTTGTCCGGACGAAGTAAAATATAAGTTCAAGAACGTGTCAGTATCATCTTGCGTCACTAGAGCACAAAAACTTCCTTTAGTGTGTCCGGAATCATTTTCAAAAATTGATGCAGCGTTAATTGCGTCTGCTAAAGCGTCGACTCTTGTCTTATCGTGGTCTAGGCCGGGAGAAGTGTCGCCGGTCACGTTGTTTGTCGGCCGATATACGTAGGCATAAGTAACACCAGTTGTGCCTGTAGTTCCGTCTGCACCAGTGTAAAATGAGTGGTGTGTCGCATTGACAGCAAACCCATTCTCAAACACAGGCTCAAAATTAGTAGGCGATAATCCTGGACCCGGGGTTGATGTGCTTCCAGCGTTAAAAGAGTAAGACACATCTGTTGTATCACCGGTATTTTCGTCTGTATATGTTATTTCAAAGAAAATCTTGTCATCGTCGATATCGACAAAGCTCGGTGGCGTGTTTGTCCGGTAGGAAGACAGGCGTGCATAATTTGTCATCCTTACTTTTACAGAACTGCGTATTTTAAATTCGTTTCCAACAAATCCTGCGGTACTTGAGTTGCCTAGATGGTCTACAGGAGTGCCTAGAATGGCGGTAGAACCATCACCTCCATAGTCATCTGTTCTACTGTTTCCAGCCCTGCATGATCCTCCCGAAAACTCTGATTCGTTACCCGGTGTATTAAGAAGCAGTGGCACATCGTATTGTATGTCTGTATTGCCGGATAAGCCGGCTTTAGTCTGTGTCAATCTTAAAGTATTTGTTTCAAGATCTTGGACCGCCACAATTTTGGCTGTAGTGTGGCCTCCGCTGCTTTCAATAGCAGTCTTAAGTTCACCTATATAAGTACCCTTGGTCGATGGACTGGCTCCGGTGATGTTGACACCAACAGCAATTGCACCTACATTTTCAGTTCCAGCCTTTCCTACACCTGTTTGTGAATTAGCCGCAAGAACAGTTCCCGTAGCCACGCCACCTTTTTCTGTGTCAGTAGTGACATATTTTCTTAACGTTCCATCCGTCGATGTAATTTTAACAAAAGACTTTTCAGGAACAAGTGCAGAATCGATTGACTGCGCCATAATCCCGCTAAATCTAAGGTTAGCAATTGCTTGTATGCCGGTGCTGATTTCTACTCTAATGTCTTCATCACTGTCAGGGGGTTCATTCAGTGTCGGGTGTATTGATGTGCTAATTCCTCTTACATGTTTAAATCTTAAAGATAAACCGCCCTCATTGGGGAGGAAAGCATCGTGAGAGTTGACTAGCCTGTCTAACTGAATGAATCTTTGAGCCTCATTTCCTGCGCGATCATTAAAAAGAATGATTGGTGTATTAGTAGGCATGCCGTTAGAGATAATAGTTGTACCTGCAACATCTACAATATTTGAAACATTTGACGTTCTATCAATTTGAACAATAGACCCAGTGACCCACATATCATTGAGATTGGTGCTGTCTTTTCCTAGCGCACTTAGCGAACCTTTGTAGACACGCGTGTTGGTACCAGGCAATATACTGTTACTAATAGATTGTGCATTATTGCCTGTAGGCCTTGTTCCGGCCGGATCCAAAAATAGCTTTAATCCAGAAAGGCCTTCAGCAGACCCTGTTGTTGGTAGCTGGATCAGCATATTTTCAAAATCTGAGACTTGTCCCGAGTCATCATATGTTATTGTCAAGACAGGCGGAGTAGAAATTGAAACTTTTGCTTCACCCGGTGCTCCGAAACCGGCGTCAGTCTTCTCTCCCTGATATGTAAACACAAAGTTTTCCGTGTTTGTTGTGGTCTCACCTGTAGCTTGAAACGGTATGGAAAGAGTTTTCATATGAAAAGATCTGACTTCATCTTCAGTGTCTATACTGCTGTTAAAAGCTAGTGAACCAAAAGCTTGAATTGTCTCAGACGCCCAAGAAAGAAAAACTTCAGTGTCAGCTATTTTCGGCGTATTAATAAAAAGCTCGCTCGATCTACCTCCAGGAATCAACCTGTTTGTGTTGTCGTTTTGAGTTGGATTATCTAGTATTCCGGCTGATGTGTAAGTTCCTTCGACGGTCCCTTGAATACCTAGAGTTCCGACTTTTTCAAAGAGAGCGACTGAGACATGGTCTACTTCAGACCTGACTGTGGAAGTCTTTCCTGGGCCGGTCTGGGTTGGTAATACTATATCTTTGCGCGTACCTTCCAGTCTAGGGCTTTCAATAGGATTGTACCTGCCTTCAAAAGGATAGCTGGCAAACCAATTGTCCCAGATAAACTTAAACCCTGGATTGTCGCCTTCGGTAGTCGCATAAGATCGATAAGCAGCATCAGAACCACTAACTCCTAAAATAATTCCTGAAGTGTTTAGACCGGAGATATCAACTGCGCGTACATTATCTGAAAGCGCTAGTTTCTGAATATCTGGAATCATTGAGTCATAATACCGCTCAGAAGAGTCTTGCATTTTTCTAGCACGTAAAATAGATCCTGTTCTACCTTGAGTACCTTGTGAATTTCTTCCTACAACCTGCCTTGCTATTTTTTGAATTGACGTTGTAAAGTTGTCAACATTCTGCCCTTGCGGACTATTTCCTCTAGTAAACTGAGCCTGCATGCTTCCTGTAACTACTTCGTCTATAGAAGATCTGTAATACGTCATTCGCGGATGTGTCTCAAATTGATCTCTTACTTCAATTGATCCGATATCTTCTGTTAGAAAATTGCTATTGCCGGTCGAGTCTAAGTTTGTTTCTACCAGGTTTGGTACTTCTCCTTCAAGCTCATACCCATAAAATATTACTCTTCCTTCTCCTTGCCCAATGACTGTGGCTGCGTGGTTTTGTCTTTTGAATTCAGCGCCGATAGGTGTCTGACACCCTATTATTAGTCTGTCTTCAGGCATTAGAACATAGGGCGAAGGCAGAGAGTCGTTTTCAAAAGCAGTTATTTTAGCATCTGCACTTTTTAAGCCTCTGAACGTATAGAGTACTTTTGAACTAGGATTCTCGCTAGCTATTGATCTACCTGACTGTATACCCGCTAGGGTCCGCCCTGTTTCATTTTTTGAAAGAGACATAGCTTGTTTAGTAGGTGGGTTAGCGTCTACAATATTTTTAGGAGCTAAAGAAGGGGAAGCAGAGTTGACATTTGTGATACCGAAATAATTTCCACCTTCATAAGTTTCTTCCGTTTCGGAGACATCTAAATCTATTAGACATTGCGAACCTACTCCGTGATACTCAAATCTAGACCCTGACGTGATTTGCGCTACAGGGGCAACGCAGTTTGATGCTATTGTGTATTTCCTAGGTACAATAAATGATATCGAGCCTACATTGTTACCGAAACTATTTGGATCGTGGTCAGCGCCTAAGTCAACATATCCTAATATTCTGGCACCATGCACATTCTTAGGCGGTCGACTGTTGCCGCCATTCGTGCGATCGTAAATGTTGGACAATATGAAACTTGGTGACACGCCAGCGTCTAAGGTGGATTTTCCTAGCACACCTATAACAGCATCTTTTCCTCCGCCGTTGTCAAGGTATACTAATCCATTATTGTTGGTAAGTTGAGTTGAGGTAAGTTCTACTGAGATGCCGCTGTGATTTGTATTGCTCGGATCCTCAATCGCATTTTTAAGATTATTAAAAGTTCTGTCCGCATTATCGAAAATTTCAACGTATCTGTGTGCCCTTCCGTTGGTGCTACCCACCAGATTTTGATCGTAGTCAAAACGAAACTCGTAAGTCTCAACATGACCTTCTTTGCTGACCAAGTCTAATGTGTCGCCATTTGCCGGCATGGCTGTGTAGTTTATGACTGCCTGCGAAGGAGCGTTAATCGTATCACCCATCATCGTTAACGCTAAGGCAGCATAGTCTTGTTCAGCCGTTTCACTAATTGCGCCAAACAGCAGCTGAATTATGGACACGCCTATAGGAACAGCAGTGCCACCAATTTTAGAATCACCTTCAGCGAGAGCTACACCTCCGACCTCGTCTCCTACAGCCAGCTTATAGTCAGGATAAAGCCTAAATCCGGCGGCAGAGACATCGTTTTTATCAACAAATACATACTGAATTGTAAGATCATCAGGTGATGTTAGAGTGATTGATGTGCCTGGTGTAGGACGTGAGTTAAATTCTATGCGCTTAATTAAATTTCCAAATGTAAGACCAGAAGTAGGTTCAGGATTAACTACAAGGTCTGAATCTTTTCTTAAGTCTTTAGCGTGTGCATCAAGCAAGCTAGGATTAAAGTTTGCAGGGGATGCTGTTAGTCGACTAAACGTTACTAAGTCTCTGATTGTGTCCACTTCAGTTTCGTCAACTAGTATTCTTACAGTGCAACCTGTAGTGGTACCAAATAATGGTGTTGGTGATGGCAACAATGTGCCAGTCGCCAAAAAAGTGTTACCTACAGAAGGAAGCTCTCTGCCGGTTCCTGTGCCTGGTATTGTATCACTGAAACCAGCGGGATCGAAACCATTAAATTCAAAAACATCTCCAACTTGAGGTGCGGTTCCAAATTCGAGTTGGGTACCGTTTCTAGTCAATGTGCCGGCGTATAAGTTCCAATCGGTGTTCCCTAGACTTTGAATGGCATATCTTTGACCGGGCACCTGTCCAGAACCCTGCGTGTAGGGGCCTCGAAATTCAGATGCCGGCACTATAACGTCCTGAGGATAACCAATACTGATTAGATCGGCATCGGTGACATTATCTCCTATGACTTCGATAACAACTTTTTTACCAATTATAGCTGGATCGTGTGCTGCATGCGTCGTCTCAGGTGTGAGCTGTATTTTTCTAGGAATGCTTTTACCGGGTGAACATATTGGGTTTGCAAATTTTAGAAAGTTAGAAAGCTTTGGGTACTGGATGTCCGCATCTGCTACCCTTATAGACGGAACATCAGAAAGCTCTTGACCGACTGCAGCTTTTCTCTGATTTAGAATAAAAAAGTTAATTGTATTAAAGTCAACAGCAACAGAATCAGAACTAACATCTTCAGACAAGGTATTCATAGTTGAATTCGTGAGAGAATTGAATGCTCCCTGCATAATAGGGAATTCATACACTACTTTCTCTAGAACGAATGGCTTAGTGATGTATTTTGACATTACAAGTTCTTGCGAACCTGTTGCGTGAAACTTTGGATGTACAGGAAAACCAAAAGCATTAGTAGGTGAAGCCAAAGAACCTGCATTAATCACTCTAGGAAATTTAGTGCTTCCGTTTTGTAAAGCTAATGATTCAAAAGGCGATAAATCAAATTCTCCTCCTGCTTCAAACCCCAAGTTTTCTTCAACTGTAAAGCCTCCTGTAAATCTAAAGCTAGTAGACGGCTGCCCGTTCTGGCCAGGCTGTTTAGTCGCACCGCTGGTGTTTATTGTTATGACTGTGTTGCCTGAGGCTCCCGGCTCAACCTGAGTTATTGTAATTTGTTTGTCTGAGATATTTGTTGTATCGACTGACAGACCTGTGTTTGCATCTAAGCAAAGAGCGATGGACATAATAGTACTCTCATCTGCGTTAGGTATGCCTGGAAGGGTGTCAGTGCCAGTATATACTCTAAAAGTAGGTGTGTTAGTGTGTTCAGATGTAGTTGTTGTATCAGAAGCAGAAGCAATTACTTTAGTTCCATCAGCTCTTATTATAGTAATCTTTGTTCTATTATTGCCTGATGTTTCAAGCGCGGATTGCATGGTGCTGGTAAACTCAATGACAGCCGACGCTAGAGTTGGTTCTCTTCTGGCAACCTTCCACGCTTTAAGATCTATGGATGGCGTGAAACCAATCATAGTCAAGTCAAGCTCGTCTTTAAATTGATCAATCCTCTGCTCCGGAGTGCCGGCTGGCTTTACGAAAAAAGAACCGCTACCTAGACCAATTCGTTCCCATGACTTCGATTCAAAGTTATAGTAGAGCATGGGGTGGCTTCGACTTGTGTTTTTTGAGCCTGCCGGCCTTTGNTCCGCTAGCATGGATGAGAAGCTAGCTGCCATTATTTTGCCTGCATCTGATTGCGGCATGTCTATGACAATCTTTTTTCTATCTTTAATGGAACCAGGGCCAATAGCAGGAACTGAACCTGACACATAGAAATCAGACAGCATATCTTTTTCTAGCGATACACCTGTCAGGCCTTGTTCAAAACCAAAAGAAGCCTGTGCTGTAGACTCGTTAAAAGGAGAAATTTCAGTCTGAACGCGGGGGTTCACACCACTAGACTTATGAACAGGTCTAACTATTTCAATGTCTGATCTGCTAGCAGCTCCATAATTTACTCTATCTATCAAGTGTTTAGAATTTTTTAACTCTAGAGACGGATAGACCGTGACTGGTTGAGGTTTTGCCTTAAATCCACCTGTAACCTCAATAAATCTTTCCGGTGCGTTTGTGCTTATCACACAGGCTGCTGCAGAATCGATCTTGCCTCTCTTTACAACAACTTCGTTTGAGCTAATTTGCTCTGCATGAAAAGTCCAACTCCCAGGATTAGTCTCACTATTAACGGCGTCCACAAATCTTTTTGCTGCTCCTGCTGGAGTTCGTACCCCTCTTATATTTACTTCAACGTTTTCCGGTCTTGCAGTTCCTGTTCCTGTGCCTGGCCCAGTCGCTGTAAAAACAGTACCGACAGTGTTGTTGGATGATCCAATTAACGTGAAGTCAGTAGAGCTACCGCCAGTACTTACAATCTTGTACTTTTTGCCGACAATAAAACCGCCTGCATTTACCACGCTGGCAGCATCATCAAATGTGAGTATTACACCTCGCTGAAATTCAAATACTTTTGTTACACTACTAGACGGATCAGTAATCGATATCGTTTGTCCTGTAGGCAAACCGTCACTTGGTACCCGATTAAACCTGACTGTTGCTTCTTGTCTGGGGTCTATAAAGTCTACAGTTCTCGTGTCATCAAATTTTCCGTAAGCACTGTGATAGTTTAAGTTGTCTATAGACTGAATTCTTGGTGAGTGATTTAAAAATCCACTAACAGGCTGATTTCGTGTAAATCTTGATCTAGAAGTTTTGTATATAAGCAGAATCTCTGTGTCTGTGAGAACTGAGTTCCATACTGCGACTTCTCCTAATTTGCCTGTAAATCTAGTTGAACCATTTTGATCATGTCTTACACCGATTCGAGCGCGCGGGTGGACACCATCTGTTCCAATTCCGGAATATGTTGCGCCCTCCAAAGCATCTATATTTGTGCTACCCTCAAGTGCTGTTCTAGTTATAACTTGCTTGACACCGTTAATATAAAAGCTTGGAACGTTTGGGTTTGATAAACTATAAGCAGAGAATGATGCATCGTACGTTACGGCAAGATGGTAAACTCTATTTAAGTCTATAAGACCCGGTGAGGTCTCCCAGCGGACGTCTCCTGCAGACGTTGTTATTTTAAAAGTTATGCGTCCATCTAGAATACTCCATGCGATTTCACTAGCAAGATTTCCAATGGAAACTATTTCCTCTTCGGCTCCAAGTTCCTCTGCAGAAACTAGCGCAGAAAAAGTCATTTTTTTTGATGAAGCAGCTCCAGACCCAATAATTTCATTCCACTGTGAATTTGTGCCAATTTTAATGTAATCAGGGGATGATGCGGTATGGCCTGGGCTGTTAAATGCAGCAAATTTATAATTAATTTTACCAAAACTATGACTAGAAAATCGAGGGACGCCAGCGTAGTTGGCGGTTGTGTTTCGGTGGGTTCCGTAAGTTGGCGAGCTCGGTGTGACAATATTGCCGGCAGTATCCCTAAAAACATTATTGCTTAAATTTACAGGATCAACAAGAGGCGCAACTGTTCCATGTACTAGATCTGATGAATCGACTGTTGACTGCACAGATGTATTGTCAAATTTAAAAACATCTCCTGGTACAGGATTGTCAGAGCCTGACCCTCCTTCGTTATTTCCTGACTGTACAGCGCTCCAATTGTTGGTATCGCCTGTAGTAACAATGACGTACACGCCTTCTGTTAGATTATCTGCAGATATGACTGTACTTTCATCATAGTCATTAAATCTGTACCATGCAACAAGTGATCTAGAAGTAGAGTCACTGTACTGGTTACCTTCTTCGTCTTCAAATCTTTTTGTAAGATACGTGCTCTTAGTTGTGTCTACGACCTTTTTTAGTGCCATATTACTTCTTTAAACCTCCGAACACAATGGAATCTGTTCCGTGCTCGCTATCGCCAAAAATAAAGCCTTTCGAGGCGTGTGTGTGGTTATTTTCAACTCCATCCTCGAAAGATGCGTTCATTCTTGTAAGTGCTGCTGCCATTGGTTTCTCTACAGTAAATAGGACATCGTTAAATCTAGACAACTCCCAGACTGACTTTATTTGACTCTCAGGCAACTTCTTATCCCACAACGCGAACTCTGAAATATAATTCGTGTTTTGTTTTGCGTGTACTCTACGTGTCAAGTAAGTCGACTCCGAGTTAATAAATGACTTAGGCACAGACGCATTTGATAATTCAGCAGTAATATCAGTATTACCTGATGCAGCTTCTGTAACTTGAGTAAATGTTATAGCCCCTATGTTTTTATTGTTGTCTGTATGTGTTACACTCAAATTGCTTGATGTATGACCACTGCTGTGATTAATTGCTGTCTTAAGATTACTATATGTTGCGTCTGCGTCGTCAGTGTGTATTTCTACAGCAATACCGGTAATTTTTGAGTCTCCTGCAGCCAGTGCAGATCCGCCAACCTGGTCACCTTCTTCCAGCACCTCACCTGTTCCTAACGCGGCGCCGCCGCTTTTTGTGTCGGCAGGCAAAACAAACACATACTGCCGACTAGTCGTGTCTGTTGATATAATTGTGATGCTGTTCCCAGCCTCAGGCTGGCCTGTATACGATACAGTGGCTGTTGGAAAGAAAGTAGAATTTTTAAACAGTCGCTTGTTAAAGGAAACTGCATTTGGATCACCACCAAAGACTATTGAGCTTGACATGACAGTGTGACCTGAAAAAGCTTTTGTACCGTCCAAAGATGCTGCATTTGCTTGAGCACGCGTATAAACTTCGCCTGTAAATTTAATGTCTCTAAAATTTAAATTTTCTGCCATTCCACCTAGAAATTCTGTTTCAACAGAGGCGTTTTCTAGGGTCGATGTAATCGCTTTTCCATTTCCAGCGATGCCTGCTGTACTTTGTATAATATTGACTGTGTTGGTTAAAGGATTATGTGCAGTTGTTAATTTTGTATGGTGATTTTGAGAAGACACGCCAGGATATCCTCCTATCCCCGCGCTTGCGCCATAGACTTTGTCAGTTATGATATGCGACAAAAGTGCGTACTGTGTATCTTCATCACCTGCGTAGTCAAACCTTAGATCATGTACACCCCAACGCTTACCGCTGGAATCGTTAATATTTCCGCTAATATCCCATTGGCCTAGTTTTAGGTAAGCAGGGTTTGACGTGTCATTTCTAATCGTTATAGAGTAAAATCTAGATTCAAATTCGGCTTTTACTTGCTCAAATGTGTAATTTGAATTATCTGTATTGTCTCCTGAACCTCCATACAACAAAGTATGCAAAGTAGCGTCTTCTTGATTTTCTTCATTTAGCCTATTTTGAGCGAAAATATCTGTAGGTGCTGTTCTGCCTGACGTGTTGTATTTCCAGCCTGTAGTTGTTCCTACATTAGAACCGTTAGACTTTGGAACTATTCCCTGCCCTATCATATCTTCGTTTGTAATAGGGCCCGGTGTGACGCCAGTACCGATGTTATATCGACTTAAGTCAGGATGATTTAAGAAACCTGTGCCGAGACTCTGGATAGGGCTTAATTTTTCTGGGTCTGTTTCAAAGACTACTACAATTGGTGTAAACCCCGCTTGGGTTGGCCCCACCGTCGGGTTGACGGGTCCACCCCCATTAAAGAAATAACCACTTATAACTACTTCTTCGCCCGGCATGAGAGGCCTATTAGCCAAAAGCATAGTGTCGACGCGGCCGTCTGGTTCCGAAAAACTAGAATGAAAGGTTAAGTATTTAAACTGGTTAGCTGGCACGCTAGCTCCGTCGACTTCCTGGCTAGTACTAGCACTCAAAACTTCTAAAACGATTCCGGTGGCACCTTCAGCGGAGCGCGGCGTAAAGTCTGACGTGTTTATATTGCCGCCTACAATTGCATGCTTTTCACCATGCATTGAAATTTGTGTATTTCCACTTGACACAGAACCATTGTCATCAAATTCATATGTTTTTGATGTATTGTCTGCAGAAACTAATTGTATAGTGTTTCCGTCTAAAGGTAGGCCTGTGTAGTTTATAGTTGCATCAGCAGATGTTCCTGATTCTGTAGTATATCCTAAACCGTATCGGGCACTGTGTCCTGTTGTTCTGGTTGAGTAATGAACAATGTACTCTAGAGAATTGTCAGTAATGTCAACGCCGTTAAGATGAAGTCGAATTGGGCAGGCTAATTTGCCTCCACCTATTGAACCGGTTACAACATAAGGCTCGTATTGACTACTGCCATAGTTGTATAGAATTGTTCTGCCTGAGTCGTTAATTGTAGGTGAGTCAAAGTAAGTGTCTGCCTTTAATCTTACGATTCCTGTTCCTGAGACTCCGGAAAGGTTGTAATTGTTGTACGTGAAGATAGTTCCTCTTTGTGGCGTTTCCGATTCTGAAACACCTGTAATAGACTGCCAATCTGAGGGGGTAATATCACCTAATGATATAATGACATACTTTTCTCCATCAACTAGAGTTGCAGAAGACTGAACTGTTATATTTGGACCGTGTGTTACAGTATCAGTATCAGCCCTGTCTTCATTTTCTAGTGCTTGCAAGAAATTTTCGTATTTTGTACCGGTTGATGACGGCTTGTAAATGCTTGACCCGCCTGTTGTTGTACTATGCATTCCGCCGTCATAAGAAACTGCCAAGTGATTCCAGCTATTACCGCCTAAAAGTGTGTTGTAGAGTGAATTTTCTTGATCAGAGTTTCTTAGAAATCTAAAACTAGAGCCTTTTTTTACACCTGCAAATATAAAGTCAACTCGGTGGTGGTTCGAAGGATAGAAATCATTGTCATACAAGCTTACGTACAAGAAACCGTAGTTTCTACTAACAAAGTGCCTAACTTTAAAGTTTGGAACATTAGGGTAATGGTCTACCGTATCGTAGCTTAAGCCTTCACCGAGTGTAGTGTCTCTAAAATTAATAATGTCTCGAACAGAACAGAAATGATCAGCTCTCCTGTCAGAGCCTGACATCCAGTACGACACAGTCCAAGGTGCATCGGTGCTGAATTCTGGATTGTCATGATCTTCTGAGTGCTTTCTTCCGCTAAAGTGATGACTTCCGCTTATTACGCAAACTGCTGGATAAGAATCTGTTCGGCCTTGGTTTGACTTAAAGGCAAAGTGACCTGACTCTGGAAAGTAAACAGACGTCTTTTTAAATGTGGCTGAACCTCTTGCTCCTGAGTTCGAGAGCGAGAAGGCTGTACCGCCATCGAACTTACCATTAACGCTGAGAGGCCCTAAAACTTTTCCATGCGTGCCACCAGCGGGCATCGTTGGAAGAGTGCTGTTAGCAGTGAAAACTTCTCCAACAGTAGGAGTGGTACTTGCTCCAAAAGCGTTCCAGTTGTTTGTGTCGCCCAGTGAAACGATCTGATATTTTGATTCATTTTCAACTAAAGAGACACCGCCTTCACCATTTCTGACCGGTATCACGATTTCTGTTCCGTTAAATATTGCTGTGTTGGTCTGACCGGTTACAGTAACTGCTGTGTTGCCTTTTCTATTAAATTGCACGATGTTTTGTATTAAGCTAACTGAATCAGGCGCAAACAATGCTGCTGTTATTTTGTCACCCTGACTGAGATTTACTGCGTCTCTTACATTTTGTGCAGTAATATTCTTACTATAAGATAAATTTCCTGTTCCACCGTCAGGGTCGATACCTCTTAGCGTTATTTTTCCTCCTGCGACTGAAAGTGGTGTCGATACACCTCCTGTAAACTTTGTCGGAACTGTGTATGCGGCAGGAAGTGTGGTGTGTGATATCGCCTTATCGTTTCCTGAAGCACCTGCAATTGCTTGTGTTAAAATTAGCGTCTGCTCACCTGACTTCGAACCAAGTATCGAACCGTTGTGTCCTCCTGCACTTTCTACTGCTATCTTAAGTTGATCGAGAAAGTCAGGTTGGCTGTTGCTAGCACCGATCGCTATGGCGATACGTCCTGCTGTCGCTGATGAACCACCTGGGATCGAACCTCCCGTAACACTTGCTGACGTACCTATTGAACCACCACCCCCATCTGTTAAAGTACATGTGTGATTGCCAGGTCGAATGACTTCAAGAGACACCAAATGCTGAGACGATCCTGGGCTAGCTCGCAGTCCTTGTATTCCGGTACCTACCTGACCGCCTCCTGAAGCTGCATACTCAATTAAGTCTTCGTTGTCAGAGTCTAGCAATTCAATCCCGTTAATGGCTTTTACCAGATTGTCTCTAGTAGCAGCTGATGTCTTTATTGCTATTTCGTTTGCTGTGTGGGTGTTCGGTAAGGTGTCTACAATTTTTATGGTTATGTTTGAACCTGTTCCGCCGCCTGCCTCTGCGAGATTAAAAGCTAGTGTATGTCCGTTTGCTATTTCGTTGACTGTTAACGCGTCTGCCTGTGAAGATCTGATCCCGGTAAAAATTGCATTTGAGCCAATGACGTCCCCAGTCTTTAGAGGTGTATACGCGCTACCAAGACTCGTGGTATCAGCATCTGAAATCGTATTGACTATCTGGTATGTTTTAGCCACACTGGATGCGTCATTTAGTGTTATAGTATCACCGAATGTAGTTCCATGCCCAAAAGCAAATCCTCCAACTTCGACAGTACTTCCGTTGCTAGCATCTGTAGCTGCGGAAGTTGCAATAAAGCTTGTGCCTACTGTATTTGAAGGAGACCCTAGTTTCGTAAAGTCTGTGTCACCTACAAATGTTATGGTATACCTCGTACCGACATCTAGGTCGATAGCAGCAACCTCAGCTGTTGATCTAGTATTTCCTGCAGCAGAAACGATCGTGGCAGTTGCAGGTACAGCTGATACAGTATTGTTTTTAGTGTCAGCATGTCTTAACTCGATTGCTGCCTTAAAATTTAAAGCTGTTTCTGCAACTGTTAGTCCTCTATTGACAACAATGTTATTACCTTCTAGTGAGCCTGTTTCACCTTCAATTCTAAAAACGTATGTCCTTTTAACAGTAGCAGTCATAATACTAGCAGGATTAGTGCGGTCATACACAGGCATCGTGACTACTACACTAGAACCATCTGCAGGCATTGCAGTAAAATTCGCATCTATTGATGTTCCTTTTTCTTTTGTGACTAAGTTTGAGCTTCTGGAACCAATTATAGAATTTCTATATTCAGAACCATCGACCGTTACTGATGATGCAATGTCTACTTCCACTTCGTCTGTAGACAAGGCTGCCTCTTTATCACCAAAAATATATGTCTTAGAACCGCCTAGACTATCAGTAACTGTTATAGTAGACTTATTTTCAGGAGTTGCAGACGTCATTATTATAGATGTGTCTGCTCTAATCGAGTCTTGCTTTAGATTGTCATCGTCTCCTGCGCCAACCATATTGCCTGCGCGTACAGGTTCGGATCCAAAAATAGCGTGGCTTGAAGTTAGAAAGGGTGTAGCAGAATTTAACCAGCTAGATTGCACTAGTAAGTTTTCGTGTGATGAGTATATGTTTCCTTCTAGCGTACTTCTTTTATCCGTCAAGAAAAAGTTAGGTTTTGCAGAAAATGTGTTTGCGTCACTAAGTCTGACTGTTGCTCTGTCATCGTCTGAATTATCAACAAACGCTGGGAAAGTTGCATGCTCTGGTGCGATAAAACCTTGTGTGTTGACAGGACCGATGTGTTTTTCACCAAATGTACCTGATCTTCCTGCGACTAGCCAAGGTATATAAGAGTCTAGAGTTATTCTATCATCTGGGTCTTCAGAGTCAGGATTGTCTATGGAGGCTGTTAGCAATTTTACCCTTTCAGCATCGTCTAAAACCTCAATACCAAAAGATTCAACACCGTCTAAAAAATAGTCGCAGCCAGAAAGAGTTCTGGTCTTGCTTCCTTCATAGATTAAGTCGCTATACCTGGAAAACTCAATTTGAAAGCCACCAACTGTCTCTATTCCTCTGACAACTTTTGTGACTGTTTGTGCACCTTCTGTACCTGTGTCAGCGTCAACATCAGTGACTGAAATTACAACCCCTTTTGTTCTTTGACGATCCAATACTTCTCTTAAAAACACAGTATTAGTAACTCTACTAGACTTTATCTTAATACCTAGTGTCTCTAGTTTGATAAAAGCATCTTCTAAGTTTTTAGCAAACTCCAAGTCATTGCTGCCTCTTTTAATTTTAATGTCATGACTGCCGACTGGAGGATTTGGGTCTGGTATTGTATCAGTGTCGTCAATAACTGAAACGCTGCAGACCTTTCCGCCTACTGTAAATTGTATTTTGTCGTGATTAGTTCCGTCAGTTGCACCTGTAGTGGCATTTGCATGTGTGCACAGAAAAGAAGTAAATGATCTTACAGTACGCCCAGAATTAATTTTTCTTCTATCTCTTCTTACTTTTTGATCGCTGATCACAATTGACTTTCTATAAGAGTCAATAATTCCTAGGTCTGACTTTACTCCTTGTGCTGTGTAAGGATGCTCTGGAATTGACCTGTCTGCAAGAGACCTAATAGGAAAAACTTCAATTGCCCCGTCAGTTGATAAAAGATCTGTTGCGTGTACCATAAAAGGCGGAAATTCTATTTGATCACCCTGCTCTGATCCTACGATTTCAACGGGGTTAACTGTAGTTGTGTCTTTGTACGGAATATCATTCTGAAATAAATTGGCTTGCCCTAGGTCTCTTCTTTCTCTGTAGTGTTTTAGATAAATCTTTGACTTGTTTTTATTGACGCTTGTATCTAGCTGTGCCTTAGAACCCTTCACACCTGATGCATTTGGCGCATAGTTGTCTGCAAAATACTCAGGCTCGTCAAGCTTAAGAAACCTGTGGTTTGAATACGGAAAAGATGACGTAGGATTAATGTCAACTATGTCTTTAGGTGTTGGGCTTCCAAGAAGTCTACGATATTCTGACGTAGGTGCTGGCTTGTTGTCCTCGACAAAGGCCGAGTCGTCGGGAAGATTTACCGGACCTACTCTTGCAACCTGAAATCCGATCTTGTCTGACCTAATAATGTTGTAGTCTGTGTTTGTCCTAAACTTAGGTGTTATGTGCCCTGTAGCTTGCTCGTATGTTCTTATATCAACACCTTGCAAGAATGTCTGATCATGATCTGAGCCTGAAAACTCTTCTGGGGCAATAATAACAGCTGTTGAACCTTTAATGTTTGCTTTGTGAAACGTTGAATCCTGCAACGCTCCATCATTCATTTTTGCTTCTAGTTCTTTCCACCGGTGCGCAGATGAACCTGTCATTCCTTGAGGCAACGGGCCGATTTCGCCGGCAAGCCTTCGAACTGGATGATCTTTTGGATATAACTTTGGAATCTTTCTAGCCATTAGAATCTCCTGAGAACAACAACAAACTGTCTTAACAAGATTTCACCTTTAAGACCGTGTCTATTGTTTTCGCCTAAATACATGTCAGACGTGTTGTAGACAAACTTCGGTCTTTCTAGCAAGTGAGGCTCGATGATGTAATTGACGCCTGTAAACTTGGTTTTTCTAGGTACTAAGCTTTCAATTGTTCCGCCAATTGTATTGTCAAACCATCTGAAAAACTGAAAGAAGTTTGATATGTTAATCTTGTCTGTCAGTCTGTTAAAGTAAATGTCCCGAATGTTTTCCAGGCCTGCATATCCTACATCAAATTGACTTTCAGGAGCCCCTAGCGCATTTTCTATTTCTTCCATTGTAGCGAATATATTAACGATGTCTTCGTTGAGAGCTTGTGCAACAGATATTTCGATGCCGAATCTTAAATCGTCATGCTGTTTCTCGGACTTAGGTATATGGTAAACAGGGGCAACGTCTACAAGCTCTCTGCGAGCAACGGCGGGATCCAGGTAGCTTCTTACTCGCACCTTATTTGTGTTTGAGCTTTGATCAAAGTTAGGGTTTAAGATAGAGAACTTAAAAGTTTTTGGAAAGACTGTTTGCTTTTCTTCACCGAATGCGTATCCCTCCATGTCAAAACCATTTTGTGAAAAGTCTTTTAGAATTATTGACTTGTTTGTGTCCGAACCTGTAACTTCTTGATCAACCGAAACATCGAGCCTAAGTTTTTCAAAGGATCCTGAGACATTTTCTGCAAAGCTAAACTTAGACGCCGGCTTTTCCACGCCAACTGACTTGAAATTAAGAGAGTGTTCTTGATGCTCTTTTTCTGTCAATGCTTTCGACCAAAATCTTATTTGTGCTATGTTTCCACCAAATTTTGTTGTCTTGGCCATAGCATCTAGGTCTCTTGTTTTGCCGTCTGCGGTACCGAATATGTTTTTATCGACACCGTCGACACTATAACCTATCCCGTCTAGACCGTAATTTTTATCAGATGCACCGCCTCCAGGTGAACTGTCATCTATTTCACCAACCATTAAGAAGGGGCCTGACGTGTTAATGCTGGACAAATTACTAAATGCAGGTAGATTGATTGCACTTCTTAGTCCTCTCTTTTTTATATTCGAGGAGGATATTGTTATTCTAGGTGGTATGTTTGTAGATTGTGAAACTGTAATAGAGTTATCAACCCTAGTGACAGTGAACTGAGCATCAGTGCCTGCAATTCCAGCAGGTGTAGTTCCTGTATCTCCAAAATCGTTCATAATCAAGGTATCACCGGTAATGGAAGTTCCTAAGTCTGTAAGGCCAAATGTGTTATTACCTCCTGAGCCGGCAATATCCTGCTTTAGAATGATAGTGTGTGCAGATAAAGAATTACCTGCAGGTGTCGCTTCTTCAGCTGTAATTTTTAAGGAATTCACGTTGTTAATTGCATCTCTGATAGAACCTGCAATACCTTCTATGCTTGAGTCACTCTTTATACCGATAGTTCCTAGTGTTACATCGTCTGTGTCTTTTCTAAACCTGAATGTTTGTGAATTGCCGTTTGCATCAGTTAAAGTAAACTTATCTGTATTAAGCTGATTTTTAAAATTACTAATAGCGCTTGCATCTGCTTTTGCCGGCACTACTATTGAGCCTCTGGCTTTTATGCCTGACTGATGCCCATTCGAACTGAGTATTGCTTTGACCACCTCGTTAGCTATAGCAGAATTATTTGGTAAGTCCTTAATGCATACTTTAATTCTTTCGTTTGGGTCTAGATCACCTGTATTGCTGGTTGGCTCATCAAAAAACTTATAAGTTTTTTCTATAGAATCGTCATCGATAAGTGTTATCTGGTCTGCAGGCTCTGTGGTTTTTGGTGTGTTAATAATGCTAAAAACAGTGTTGTTTGAATTTACGGCTAGACTAGTTTCATGATCATCAAAGAGCTTCTCAACTCGATTTGAAACCACTAGCCTAGTTCCAATTCCTTTGGAAGCTTGTAGAAAATAACTGCTACTGACGTTCGTTCCTTTCAAATCGTTTCTTACACGACCGTAACATATATTCCACCGGTCGCCGTCAAAAACATCTGTTCCAGTTAACGCCAACACCAAAGGCGCTCTGTTTGGGATAGGACGAGCAAAAAGAACTAAAGACCCAGTTGTCTGCAGGTCGTCAGATCCTGAAAGTGCAACTAAGTTTGTTAGCATTGTACGACCGTGGTGTCCTGTTTTTGGATTGTAAGTCGCAAAGTCTAAGTACTCGTCATTAAAGCCACCTCTAAAGTGCTCTATAGAAGTTCTTGTAAAACCTGCACCACCGGTTGCAATTTTTGGTACGTATTTAGTCTCGTCTGTAATACCTGCAGTGTCCATCGTCAAGCGAATAGTCTTGCTGTCGCCTAAGAGCATAGGTGTTATTTTCAAGGCAGACTGTGATCTTATTTGTTTTTCAAGGTTTTTTGCTGTGTGTTCTACACCTCGTGGTGATATTGGGACCCTTATGTTTCCTGCTCCTACTCCTGCACCTGAAGTCTCAACAATATGATCTTCTGCAGTTGTTGGATTTCCTATCGCCACTAGTTCCATTGTTGTAGACTCAAGCTTAACAATTCTTCCTTCTCTGCTTGCGATTATAACTCCGCCGTGTCCGTTAGAGCTATTAATTGCTCTTGCAATCTCTGTGGCTATGCTGACAAAAGATGCAATTCCGTTTGGTTGATTTCCAACGTTGATTCTAATCTTTGTACCATCTTTTGTTCCTGTTTCATGCTCTTTGTCTAACGACTTAGTGACTGTGTAGGTAATTGGAGCGCTTGAACCATGTGTAACTGTAAAGTCAGCGCCATCGACACTAGTAGAGTTTGCTGAAGTTGCAACTTCTATTTGTGCTACAGCGTCAAATTCAAATATCTTGGTGGTCAGGTTCGCCGCTTCGCCTACCCCTACTAGGTCATTGTCTACCAACACGATAGTTGAACCGTCATCAGGTTGATCTTCAAGAGTGATTGAAGCTTTTGCCCTTTCTGTTGTTTTACTGGCAGGGTCTGACTGTAATTGACGCATGCCACTGCCTGTTATATACATTCTCATGAGGCTTTGGGTCACGGGTTGCACTACGTTTATAGCGTGTGTTCCTCCGTACACATACATCGCCTCACAAGTCCAAGAACCACTAGTAAACAGACCGTCAGAAGGTTCAGGCGAAACTCCGTGCAAAGCATGTTTTCCGGTTCTTATAATGTTTTTGCCATTCTCAGAGTACTTTTTGCTACCTTTTAATACGAACTTATCGACAGTTACTTGAGGCCTAGGCAAGCCAGCCTCGACTCTTGTTCCTGATAAAAACGGCGAAACGATTAGAGGAGAGTTTT
>PBWC01000062.1 GCA_002729095.1 Methanobacteriota archaeon | reverse complement strand
CACGAATACGACATGTTTCGACTACTTTGAGAATTACTATATTGGCTCTCAGTATAGCGTTTGAGCCAAATTATCCAGTAACAAACACTCAATAATTCTTTATTTTCATGTAATACTCCCCCCATTAAAGCCCAAAACATGCCAAAATTAACAAAATTATATTCAAACAATAGAAGATTTGATATCAATATTAATTTTGCAATAAAGTGATAGTTATGTCAGAAGTATCTGGTTATTGTCTCAAGTGCAAAAAATATGGTCCGATTAAAGACGGTTCTCTAATTAAGATGTCTAATGGTAGAACTAGAATGTCAGGTACATGCTCAATGCCTGGATGCGGTGGAAAGATTTCGAAAATTGTAAGCTGAAAAGTTATACCGATGCGGTTTAATATACGCGATTATACGGTTAAAACGTAGGGCTCGTGGTCTAGGGGTTATGACGTCGCCTTGACATGGCGAAGATCGAGAGTTCAATTCTCTCCGAGCCCACCATGATTTCACAACTAAAAGTTGATGGAAAGGATTAATTTCTATTACTTGTTGAAAAGTAATTATCTACAAATCATAGTTCGTCGGGTTCTGGGATATCTTCGTTATTAGTTTCCATTTTAGAAATAGGCGAGTCCTCATCGACATCGCTGAAATCTGTAGAGCCGCCTAACCACTGCACAACACTATCGCTTTGCTCGAATGATTCCTCAATTATTTCGCCGCTAGGTCCAAGAGAATAGGCACTGGGATCTACTATTTCTGGCTCGACTATAGTTTCAGGCGGTGGCGCATCTCTTTCAACTAAATGCGCGCCAGAGTGGAATGCCCCGCATTCGAGACATCTGTATGCACCCATTTGGTCTATACACCCACATGCTGGGCAGTATGCCAGGTTTTTGAATTTTACAAGTACGTCTTTAGTCATTTTAATCTTCGATAAACATGTCATCTTGGTATCCTGTAACAAGATCTCCGGTGCCGTCTTCTTCTATAGTAACTAAATTTTCATCATCGTCAAACTCAATTATTACTCCAAATACTTCCTCATCTTCGAGAACTAATCCAATATGTGAGCCGATGTCAATTTCATCATCCTCATACTCCTCTTCTTCATCTTGTACATCGTCTAGAACTTCTTCTAAATCATCGGCGTTTTCTGAATCTTTGGCTTCATCTTCATCACCCTCAACTTCTTCTGAGTCGGTAATTTCTTCTTCAACTTCCTTTCTTTCTTTCTCCGATTCCTTGATTGCTCTGGCTCTAGCACGCCAACCCGGGACAATTGAGAGATGAGTGAAAAGTGAGCCAATAAAACCTAATGTCCCCAGTACTATGAATAGAATTCCGTCCCAGTAAAACCCTGCAGGCATCGAATTCGAACCGGCTTCACCTGCTAGAGGGGTAAATGAATTCTTACAACCATCTATTTGAATAGAATCTTCACAAGGATAGACATCACCTTGGAAGTAAGTTGTATCGCCATCATTATACAGTCCTAATTCGGAATCTAATTCGATACTTCCACCGCTTCCATCAACAAATGGTGCAAGTGTGGCATTGACTAGCCATAAGACTACGAATATGAATAATCCAGTATGTAGTAAAGGCCAAACTACGTCATTCCAATTCTTAGACATCATTCTTTTTTGCATGCTACTTGGGAATTCGGTTTTTGTTGACAATCTCGCAACGTCTTCCGAACCATCATCATATTCCTCTAATTTCTCGATAAACTCGAACAAGTCGATAGAACCATCTTTGTCCTTATCCAATCTGCTGAATGCTTGGTTCATTTCTTCATCAGATAAGGCATCTCCAATAACATCCTGTAGTCGATTTCTTAATTCATCTTCTTGGATATTTCCATCATTATCTTTATCCAACTGCCTGAATATGCTTGCTGGATTGCTTCCTGATTCATCCATTGCATCGATTAATGTTTGGATAGGATCTCTGGGCTCTGAAATTTTATCAGATTTGATGTCGATGTCCATATTTTCAATAGCCCTAACAAGCTCCATCGGATCTATTCTTCCATTAGAGTCCTCATCGAGACTTTTCAGTAATTCAAATATCTCACTAGGACTTAGCGAATCCCCGGATATTTCCTTGATGCCGTTTTGTAATTCTGGACCATCTATCATTCCATCATCGTCTTTATCCATTGATTCAAAAATTTCCCTAATCGTCATATCTTTTTCAGCAGCAACTAAAGCGAATTTGTACAGAGGCGAGTCCTTTGATTCATCCAACGATGTATTTACAACGCCCTCTTCCTGTAGTTCCTGCTCTTCGGCAGACTCTTGTTCAACTTCAGATTCTTCAATCGATTCCTCCTCTTCGTCAGACTCTTCTTCAACTTCAGATTCTTCAATCGATTCCTCCTCTTCGTTAGACTCTTCTTCAAGTTCTTCATCAACTTCAGATTTTGCCTCGGACTGAATTTCTTGATCTGTTTCGTCTTCATTACTCTCAGTAGATTCTTCAATCGAAAACTGCTCAGCAGCCTTCTTTAATTCACCTTCGGTTAAGTATCCATTTTCATTCTCATCAAAATTTTGTGCATGTGAGAGGAAAGAATCTCTGTCGGTAATTGAATATTTATCCATAATACGTGTGAGTACGTTCTCAGAAAATTCCTTGGGCTTAGGAGCGTCTTCAGAATCCTCAACTTTTTCTTCGGCTTCTTCGCCAGTTATGACATAAACTAACTCATCATAACTGATTAAGCCATCAGAATCTGAATCGAATTGCGAGATAAGACGATCTACTTGTGAAGGAGGTAAGTCAGCTAGATTTAATTTTAGTAGACTTTCTTTTAGTTCCTCAGAATCAATCTGTCCATTGCCATCGACATCAATCTTAGAAAATAATGCTTCAACCTCTATACCGGTATTCAGTAGCCATTGTCTAAGGACGTCAACAACGTCATCGGCGACAAAATAAACACCACATTCTGAGCATTGCTTGGAATCTATCGGGACAAGTGCATTACATGCTGCACACTCACCGAGAGCTTCATCCGAAACGCCTGAAAATGAAACTCCACATTCTGAGCATTGCTTGGAATCAAGAGGAACTATGGCTCTACAAGAGCCACATTCAGCCATCGGAATTTCAACCTTTTTATCGTCGGACATCATCACACCCGTATAAGGCAAAACATCGTCGAATATAATGATTCATGGAAATTCATTGTTGAAATGTAAATATAAGAAGTGTTTGGGTTAACTGGGTGCGAGTGTGAAATTCGAAGGAGGTAACATATTTTCCATCGATTTTATGAATCAAACCAAACTATTGGAATTGGTCGATAGATTGTTGGAATCTGACGAGTTGGAAATCAAATTATTCTCAAGATTACCTCCTAGAAGATTATTAGAGCATATTGACATTTCTCGAATTGAATTATACTGGATTACTGAAAGAACGGCAAATAATTCAGTAGCGCCTAATCTTGATAAATTAATGAAAATTATTTCGTTACCCGCAGATTCTAATGAAATAATAATAATGGATGGTTTCGAATGGCTGATTGAATTACATGGTAACGACAAAATACTGAATTTCCTGAACGACTTGTCAGATAATTTGCAGGGCACTAGTAAACGATTAGTCATCCCTCTAGACGTACTAAACTTTGAAAAAACATGGTTGTCGAGATTCAAAAAAGTGATTAAGCATGTTAACCTTGATTTTAACACTGACGATGTAGAGGTTTTCGAAGAAAAACCTGCTATAATTAACGTAGAAGATAGCGAGCAAAATAGAATTGAATTTGACCTTGGCGTAGACGGGATGCCCAGGCTAAGTATGTTGTCAAGACTTCCAAAAATTGGATTCACTAATAGCCTTCTTGTCAAGAGAATTTTACAGTGGAGGCGTATGGGTTTAGATGTATCTGAAGTTGAACCAGCACTAAATTATGATAGTGAAGATGCATATGCATTATATTCAGTTATCGAAGAAAAGGTTAGGCGAGTGGTCGAACTTGAGAACTATCTTTACCACCATAAAGATAAGATTGATGTGAAAGAATTCACTACATCTCTGTTTAGAATTAAACAATTAACCGGAATAGATGAGTTAGAAAAAAAATACTATTCTAACTAATAGATGCGTTCTCAGCTTCGACGCGCGAGAGCCAACCGCCACTAATTAACTGATCGGAAATCGCGATTAAATCCTTACTAGTAGAACGATCAGATTGTATTTTAGGGGAAACACTGCGAACTAGTTTGACAACTGATTTAACAAAAGGCGAAGGTTCTAGTGACTCAAATTCTAATGCTTGCGATGCAATGAGAAGTTCACATGCGAGTACTTCTGATAGCCTTTTAGTGGATTGAACCAAATTCCAGCAGGCAGTCGCGCCCATGCTAACATGATCTTCTTGACCAGCAGAGGTACTGGTAGAAAATGCAGTTCTAGGTGCAGAGTGTCCATGTAATTCGGAAAGTGAAGCACCTGCGACATATTGAACTATCATCAAACCTGATTCCAACCCACTGTTGTTGGCAAGAAATGCAGGTAATCCGCTCTTTTTTGAATCCAATAATTGATCCATCCTACGTTCACTGATAGAAGCCAATTCGAATATTGCCAGTGACATTTTATCAGCAACTAAAGCCAGGACTTCTCCGTGAAAATTACCTTGAGACACAATTCTATCTTCACCGTTTTTAGAATCGAAAAACACCAATGGGTTATCTGTAGTGCTATTTATTTCAATTTCAAGTGTCGCTCTTAATTGAGCTAAACATTCGTTTACAGCGCCATGTACTTGGGGGACACACCTGAATGAGTATGGGTCTTGGACTTTATCGCATTCTGCATGACTATCAAGTATGGCAGAACCTTTCATGATTTTTCTAATCCTGCTAGACACCAATAACTGTCCAGGATGAGGTCTAGCTTTGTGGACTCTTTCATCAGCAGGTTTCACACTACCTTTGAACGCTTCTAGTGAAACACACATAATTAGGTCTGAAAGAGGAATCAACTGCGAAAGATACTGTTCAGCCTCAATAAGTAAACTCAGCATTTGACTAGTCCCGTTAATCAAAGACAAACCGTCCTTAGCTCCGAGTTCCAACGGGATTAATCCATTGGCTAGTAGAACATCTTTGGTTTCTGAAACACCGCCATTTACATCCAAAACTTCTCCTTCGCCAATTAATGCTAGAGCCATGTGGGAAAGGGGAGCCAAATCTCCACTAGCCCCTAAACTACCAATACGAGGTACTGCTGGAGTAATACCTAAATTAACGAAATCAATTAACTGTTGTACTACATTTGGGTGTACTCCAGAAAATCCTTTTGCGAAGGAATTTATTCTTACAATCATCATACACCTGACTGAAGCCCTACTCATCAATTCACCTATCCCTGTAGCATGAGATCTAATTAAATTGACTTGCAACTGCTGTAAATCCTCACCAGAAATAGTTTGATTAACCAGTGAACCAAATCCAGTATTGATACCGTAAACTATTTCTCCACTGGTTAGAATATCTTCAACTACTTTCCTAGACTTGATTATTCTATCCCATGAATCATCAGATAACTTGACTTGCAGGTTATTTTTAGCAGCACGCCATATCTCTGAAGAGGTAAGAGTATTACCATCAAGCGTAATTTCCGAAATAAAATCACTCCCCTGTGAATAATGAGTCAATAAGTTGGTCTTTTGCTTTTTGTGGTAAAGTAACAACTAAACGCTCTTCTTTTTCCATAGCAGACTTAATCGCCTCTATAGCACCATCATTTCTAGCCCAAGCTCTTCTAGCAATCCCATTGTTGACATCCCAAAACAACATTGACTGAATGTTATTTTCGGATTCTTCAGAACCATCAATTAGCATTCCGAAACCGCCGTTAATCACCTCGCCCCAACCAACTCCTCCGCCATTGTGTAGACTTACCCAAGTTGCTCCTCTAAACGAATCGCCCACGAAATTTTGAACTGCCATATCGGCTGTAAACATCGAACCGTCTCTTATATTGGCAGTTTCTCTGTAAGGGCTGTCGGTGCCCGAAACGTCATGGTGATCTCTACCTAAAACCACAGGACCTTTTAGATCACCACTACTTATTGCAGAGTTGATGGCCAAAGCGATTTTCCGTCTACCCTCGTCATTGGCATAGAGAATTCTAGCTTGACTACCAACAACCATCTGGTTTTTTCCTGCTTGTTTTATCCAGCGAATATTATCATGTAATTGTTGCTTAATAGAATCGTTTGCTTCACTGGCTAACTGTGAGAGAACGTCACATGCAATCTTATCGGTTAATTCCAAATCGGCAGGATCTCCTGAGCAGCAGACCCACCT
Organism: Methanobacteriota archaeon; assembly: GCA_002729095.1. Classification (GTDB taxonomy): domain Archaea; phylum Thermoplasmatota; class Poseidoniia; order Poseidoniales; family Poseidoniaceae; genus MGIIa-L1. The sequence goes on along the minus strand of PBWC01000062.1, from coordinate 4,290 downwards.
AAACGGTCCAAAGCCGTAATCGAAGCAAATAGGACCCATTATATCTTCGACATAACTTGGAAAAGTAAAGTCTCCATCCTCATCAAGGATGTCCGAACCTGCCCTAGACGCTTCTAACAAGAAAGCATTTCCATAGTCCCAAAAATACATCCCTCTTTGAGACATTATTTTTATCGAATTCATGTGGTCGAGTAATGTTTCCCTTACTTTTTGACAAAATAAATCACTATCTTTGGACATTAAATCCGCAGCCTCTGCGTACGAATATCCAGATGGAAAATATCCTCCTTGCCATGGATTGTGTAGACTAGTTTGGTCACTGCCTAAATCTACCCTCACATCGCGCTCGACTAACCTCCTCCACAAGTCCGCAATATTGCCAACAAATCCAATTGATATAGCATCACCATTTTCAGCGTTTCTGACCATAAGATCAATTGCTTCATCTACATCATAGCATATTGTAGAAAGCCAACCTTGTTCATGCCGTTTAATTGCAGCATGAGGATTCATTTCGGCAACTATACATGATGCACCTGCAATTACTGCAGCTTTAGCCTGCGCACCAGACATACCACCTAAACCAGAAGTGACGAATGTAATGCCTGAAAGGTCTCTTTCCGGNTGTAGGTCAAGGTGAATCCTAGCAGCATTGAGTAACGTCAAGGTTGTACCATGAACTATGCCTTGCGGTCCAATATACATATAAGAGCCAGCAGTCATTTGACCATATTGAGATACACCTAAGGCATTCATTTTTTCATAGTCTTCACTTGAGGAATAATTTGGAATAACCATGCCATTAGTAACTACAACCCTTGGNGCGCTATTATGTGACGGGAATAATCCCATTGGATGTCCGGAATACATTACTAGGGTTTGTTCATTCGTCATAACCGAAAGATATTGCATGGTCAAGAGATATTGAGCCCAATTCTGGAATACTGAACCATTTCCTCCATATGTAATTAATTCATGAGGGAATTGNGCAACGGCGGGNTCTAAATTATTTTGAATCATCAACATTATCGATGCAGCTTGCTGCGAATTCGCNGGATATGCTTCTATAGGNTNAGCTTTCATTTCGTAACTCGTAGGTCTNTAACGATTCATTGTTATTCTGCCGAAAGTATTCAACTCATCTAAAAATTCTGCAGCTAGAACTTCGTGTAGTTCTGGCNTGAAATATCTTAATGCATTCTTCAAAGCCAATTTTTTCTCCTTGCTAGAGAGAACCTGTCGCCTTGCTGGTGCATGGTCCACTGAATCATCCAACCCAGGGTGAACTGGTAATTCATCAGGTATCCCAGNAGTTAGTGCTCTNCTCAGTGAACTCCAACTTTCGCCCATGCTATAGGCAGAACTGCATCATCTTTGAGCGTTATGTTGNGNTAATCGCTTGTCCTTAAGTCCGGTCTCCAAAGTGTGAAAATAATCCCAGTTAATATCATTACAACAGAAAACATCATCATTCCATCCTTTATTGCCAAATCATAGTAATCAACGAGGAAACCTGCAGTCGTAGTCGATAAAGCAGCAGATGCACCTAGAATCAACATATCCATAGAGAAAACCCTCCCTCTAACTTCATCTTCTACCCACATTTGAGTCAGGACTGTGGATAACACCCAATTAGCACCGCTTGCAGCATGCGCCATTATGATGAGAACTATTGTTAATGGTAATGTAATCTCTAATGTGAATCCTACAAAGAAGTAAAATACTCCAGACAGTGAAACTAGCAATCCAATTAGTGCAGGCCACTTAGACTTGTCCTTAAACAATGTTCTGGCCATTAAAGGGCCGATTCCTGTACCGATTCCGCGTGCGAAAAAGAATAGCCCAAAACCGAAAGCAGCTCCATAACCATCAATATTTCCGCCTGCTAACACAAGGAATACCCCCGCCAAACCTGCCCCAGCAAGATTCCATGATGATTTAGCGAATACTAATCTTAGCAAACGAGAATCCTGTTTAATTCTAATCCAGCCGGTTTTGATATTCTTAAACGCGGTAGAAAAAATTGGACCCTTAAGATTTTCATCGATGGTTTGCGGAATTTTGATCGGTACTAGAAGAAGGGCGCCTATGACAAAGGTTAGCGAGTCGAGGATGAAGGCAGCATTGGTTCCAAATTCGGATACAACAATTCCACCTAACATTGCACCTATGCACAGTGAAGCGGACCAAGATGCCGAAGTTATTGCGTTAGCAGTAAGGAGGTCGTCTTCATCGACTATGTTGGGCAATGCAGCTCTTTCTGCAGTTACATAAAACCCATGTAACAGCATCATCAACCCTGAAATACCGATTAACCACCACATGTCCTCAGCACCATCTACAAGTATAAACGATAATGCTAATCCAACTTGGATTATATTTGAGTAAATCATTAATTTCTTCCTATCATACCTATCAGCCATTACTCCAACAATAGGCTGAGATAGAGCAAATAATGCCATTCTAACACTGAACAAAATTCCGAGCAAAAATTCTGAACCGGAGTATTCTAAGATTAAGAAGAATAAAGCAATAGTATTGAACCACTCACCAATCCAAGAGACTACTGATGCAATCCAGAAACGTCGAAATTTAGAGTTACCTACGATGAATGAAAGATATCCTGGCTGCAAATTCACTCCTCCTCAGTTGAATCGTAGGTTTCGCTAAGCGAACATACAATCCACTTTGAGGTTGGCGTATTAGATAAATCTGCGGTTGAGCCTATAGGTACTAGTTCATTGGCTTCAGGAAAATAAGCAGCTAGGTTTCCTCGCGGAATGTCATAAGGTATTATAATCCAATTTTCAGAATGTCTATTTTGGCCTTTGAAGTGACTTGTAATGTTTACTATTTGTCTTGTTTTCCATCCACGGTCCAACATATCGTGAGAATTCATCATAATTACTCTACGATTACCTTTGATGCCGCGATACCTATCATCTAAACCGTATATTGTGGTATTATATTGGTCATGCGAACGTAGAGTCATCAAAACAAACTGCCCATCAGGTACACTCAAATCAGGTAATTCATGAGTTGTAAATTGTGCCTTACCATCTGGAGTGTTGAATTTCCTGCTGTCCCTTGGAGGATTTGGAAGATAAAAACCGTTGGGTTGGCTAACTCTTTGGTTATAGTCTTCAAAACCATCAAGGCATTCACTCATTAGATTTCGGATTTCATCATATGAATCTACCAAATCCATCCAATTGATCGGACTATCATTCAGTGTAGTCTTAGCAAGACTGGCAACAATCCAAGGCTCACTCCTAAGTTTTGAGGATGCGGGTTTCAAATATCCTTGTGACTTGTGAACAATTCCCATTGAATTTTCAACCGTTACAAATTGTTCTCCCGAGGATTGTAAGTCAGACTCTGTTCTGCCCAAGCATGGAAGTATAATCGCTTCTTTGCCAGTTACAATATGCGATCTATTTAGTTTAGTAGACACCTGAACTACTAAATCAACTTTAGAAAGTGCATTTGCAGTGAACTTTGTGTCAGGCGTTGCAGATAAGAAATTGCCACCCATACAAAAGAATACTCCTACGTCGCCATTGTCCATGGCCATAATTGAGTTAACTACATCATATCCATGTTTTCTCGGAAGAGAAACTTTTAGCCCAAGTTCCATTTTATCTAAAAATGCATTACTAGGTGCCTCCCAAATTCCTACGGTTCGATCGCCTTGAACATTCGAGTGACCTCTAACTGGGCAAAGACCTGCTCCTTTTTTGCCAACATGCCCACCGATTAGTAATAGATTCACAACTTCTTGGATTACAGAAACACCATTACGATGTTGAGTTAATCCCATGGCCCAGCAAGCAATCGTGGCATTAGAATTGCTACACATTTTTCCAATCTTTTCAATAAGTTCGCGTTCAACCCCAGAATCATTAACAATATTTTCCCAAGAGGTCTTTTTTACAGATTCAAACATTGAATCAAATCCATGTGTGTAATTATTTATGAACTGGTAATCTAATCCCCCGTTATCCAAATGAACTTTAATCAGCCCCTTAATTAGTGCAGCATCTCCACCAATTTTTACTTGCAAATGGTAATCGGATAATTTAGTAGATTTGAAATCAAATTTCATATAATCTTGAGGGTGTTTAAAGCGAATCAATCCGGTCTCTGTAAGCGGGTTGATGTGTATTATCGTCGCACCATTATCCTTGGCGTCACGTAGCGCTGTCAGCATTCTTGGATGATTAGTTCCTGGATTTTGACCAATAACTAAAATTGTGTCAGCGTGATTAAAGTCATTAAGACTAACTGTTC
>PBWC01000061.1 GCA_002729095.1 Methanobacteriota archaeon | reverse complement strand
CTTCTCTAAATAGTTCTAATCCTGTATTTAGTCAAACAATAACCGCAGATGAAACTGCAGAAATTCATTCATACGTTCTAGATCAGTATGGTAATATTGTTACAGGTGAAATAATCAATTATTTCTCAACTAATGGAACTATGGGTGGAGTTAACGGAGCTGTATTTTCACCACATACAGTTGGTACACAGATTTTGACTGCACAGTGGACAGGAGTCTCGACAAGTCTTTCTGTAGACCTAACTGTTACGGTCACTCCTGGCGCTCCAGATACTGTAATAATTGAAGGTTGTCAAAACATCCTTGCATCAGGAACCTCATGTCCTGTTTACGCCACTGCTTATGACCAACACGGTAATCTAGTTTGGTTTGATGATGTTGGTGCTTATTCATTCAGTACAAGTAACGGTAATTTTGTTAAGTCCCAAATCAACACACCACATAGCCAACCTCCTCAACCTAATGTTATGGTCGGAGATTACACTGGTATATCAGTCGGAAATTGGACTATTACAATTTCAACATCTTCTGGATTAACAGACTCAACTGATGTCGAAGTAACTCATGGTCAAATGGCATCACTTGAGTTAATTGTCTCTGCAAATGCAATTACAGCTGATGATGTTTTGGAAATAAATGCNACTAGGATTGATATNAACGGCAACAGACTACCAGTNNTTATACCACTTGAAAACTGGACGTCGGTTGCTGACGGNACACTNACNCCNGGNNTCATACATNCATGGGANCCNACNTTCCAAGGAACAAAGACNNTANNCGCAACNTATGAGAGTTTTACNGAAAATGTTTCNATATTTGTTTCTCGAGGTATTATNCANGATTTACANATTATAGTNAATGACGATGTCGCAAATAACTGGATGTTTAACTTAACTGCAGATCAGAGTATCGATGCTGAGATTAAGGCTTATGATGCCAAAGGAAATGTCTGGTATCCTCAAATTGATTGGACAATAGAACATCCACAATGGGCAAATATGTCTGAATTATCTAAAACATCGAATTCAACAGAAACTAGATTTTCACCAGTCCATGAGTCAAATATTGCTTACACAATTAGAGCGAATTATGACGAAGATGGAGTTACACAAGTAGCCCAAATCTCGGTTATGGTTTCTAGAGGTGATTTANAGAATTTCATTATTTCTGCAATAGATTTCAATGGTTTTAATTATGCAGAAGTTAACGATAAGTTCACAATTACTGCCGATGAATGGGTTGTGTTCTCTTCTCAATTGAGTGACTCAGATGGCAATAGTTTTGATTCTGATATCATCACTTGGATTCTAGTAAACCTGTCCAGCGGTGAAGAAACAGATATTACCTCGCAACTGAATCTTAATGCAATGGTTTGGGAAGCAACTGAAAGTGGCAACTGGCAAATCTATGCATATGCTGTGAATCAACGANCGCAAAATTTGACTCAGAGTTTCAATATTGATGTAAANAATGGTAATGCTCTGTATGTTGAAATTACCGCTTCTGCAGACAGTCAAGATGCTGGAGATGAAGTAAGTTTACTTGTTTTCGGATATGATTCTGATGGAAATAAATTCCCTCAAGTTGTTGATTGGAAAGAGAATGATGGCATACCATATAATATCAACTCCACAGGCAATGAAGCAGAGTACATCTTCAATGGTAGAGTCAGTGGCAATTATACATTATCCGCAACATTTGGTGCCAGCACAGATACAGTAAACGTTAACGTACTATCTTTATCTAATCCAAAGTATATTGATGTCAACGTTTCAAAGACCTCTTTGGAACAATTNGAAAGTTTATCTATCTCAGTTATCGCTTATGATGAATATTGGAATATAATTGACGTTCCTTCCTCCACCTCACGTGTTGATGCAAGNGGTAGAGGCGATGTAACCTACAAAGGACAAGGTGTNTGGAACATTGAAACACTTGAAGAGGGTAAGCAGACCGCTACTATTACAATAGGTTCGGTTTCACAGCAAGTTAATTACACAGTTGATGGAAACCTTGCCGGTTTCTTTGCTGCTGGTGGGTCGCTGTACTATGTTGGGGCTGGAATGATTATTCTAATTGCATTAGCAATTCTAGCAGTTGGATTTAGGTACATACGAAGAGATCGAGATTATTATGATGATGAGGATGATGAATATGACTTTGATTATGATGTTGACCAAGCGGTATCATCTACCGCAACAGTTGCCCCTCAAGTCGCAATGCCTCCTGCCAGACCACCGTCAAAACCTGAGCCGATTAAACCACAAGAGCCCGAAGCAGTAGAAGATAGTCAAGATGATTGGATGGTAGACTACAGAGTTGAGGAAGATGGAACTGAATGGGGCCAAGCCGATGATGAAACTTGGTACTATCGTGAGTCTGGGCAGTCAGAATGGGTTGAGTGGACCGATTAAGCTTGATTGAAAAATTTGGGATTCTAAAAATACGAGGGATTGTTGTGAAGAAATTAATAGCACACACAATAATTGTACTATTCTTAATTGGATTATTTTCTCCGTATACTGATTCAGTTGTTGAATTTGAAGAGCAGCAAGAGGTTTATTACAACAGTTCAGCAGTTAGAATCGATATTTCATCTCCAGCACTTTCGATGACCGCAGATGAAGTAATCACATTTACTGCTACACTTTATGATTCTGTGAATAGTATTGTAGCCGGAGAAGTTTCATGGTCATCGACAAATGGTACTATTACTGATGATGGCACATTTTATCCTTGGAGTTCGGGAGTGATTTCAATACAAGCAAGTCACGGAACTCTTTCCACTGTGTATAACATGACAGTTGAAGCTGGAATTGGACAATCTATCGAAATTTCATTTGATTACGCAAATGTGTTAGTACCCAATACTTTAACAGCCAATCTCATTGATGCACGAGGAAATCATAAACCAACATTGGATGCAGTTTGGACAGTCGACGGAGACTACATCGGTCAAGGAACTCCACAGTGGGTGCCTCAAGATATTGGAGATTACCATGTTGTAGCAAGACTGTATCAAATGGAGACATCAAAAACGATAGAAGTGATTGCAGGAAATCCACATGAATTTATTTTCCCAGTTGGTATGCAAATCCAGAGCGGTGGAATAGTAAAATTAGAACCAACATTGATTGACATCAACGGATTTGAAATGTCTAGTAATCTTGCAGGACCTAAAGTTTGGAGTGTTGAGAATGGGACTGTGAACAGTACTGGATGGTTTTTTGCGACTCATCCTGGTTATTGGAATGTCACGGTATCTGCCAGTGGTATCTCCGGAACTGGCGTAATTAGAGTGGTTCCTTCAGACGCTACAACTTCACAATTGAGAATCATACCCTCTCCAGATTATTTCACCGCCGGAGAGATATACGAGTTGACATGTTTTAGAACCGATAATTTAGGCTATTCTGGGACAATAACCCCCAGCATCTCCAATTTTTCAGTAACCTCAGGAAGTCTTAGTCAAGATGATGGACGAGTTTTCTGGACACCCATGACTGAAGGTTTTCAAGATATTACTGTGACCGACTTTGATATTACTTCAACACAGACAGTTTTGGTTAAGCATGGTACTGCTATCGATACTAAGATTAAGTTATCTCCACCAGTAATTTCTGCTGGCCAACAATCCTCATTATCTGTTTTTGCTGTAGATCTAGCCGGTAACGAGTGGCCTATTAATGCAACAATCACTACCGCAGTTGGCAACTCATCAGCATTAACGCACTATGAAACATGGTCTTCTTTGGTCCCTGACTCTACAGGTTTTTGGCGATTTGAATCAACATGGTATGATTATACGACGGATATTAGATTTGACAGTTCTATTCAGTTTGAGGTTGGATTTGGGCGCCTTTCACAGATTACTCTGGATGGACAAGGTATGGAAATTCCTGTAGATATTGCATTTGATCTCAATCCAAAATTCTTTGATTCTTATGGGAATCAGTTAGAAGATATTGGATTGAATTGGACTATTGATGGTGAAGATTCAACATTACAGATGATTTTATCTGAAAGCAAATGGGTTCCAACAACCGTTGGAAGCCATGAGATTCAAGCAAATGCTGCAGGGATTTTTTCCATAGTTACACTTAGTGTTTCTGCGGGAGATGCTCGAACCTTAATTACAGATTTCGATGATGGATTAACAGTCAATGCTGGCGTGACGTCAGAATTATTTATCCAAATTGCAGATTCAAGGCAAAATTTAGCACCTGCTGAAAATGTTTACACTACGATGGAAAATGAGACTGGGATATTTGAGCCATCTACCTCTGGCCGTGGTTACTGGTCATTTACAGGAAAGAAGGCGGGGCAGTATGATTTGGTTCTGATTCAAGACAATGCAGAAATAATGATTGATTTGACGATTAATCCTGGAGAAGTAATACAATTATTCGGTTCATCCGATAAGTCAGAGTATAAGCAAGGCGATAAAGGATTGTTAAAGATATACGGAATTGATAGTAATGGAAATACAGTTGAGATAGAACCAGAGAATACCACAATAAGTTGTACATCCGGCTCTTCAAATTTCGTTACCGGTGATACTTGGGAAATTGACATAAGTAAGTCAGGTCTTGATCGATCATGTACTATTTCCTGGAATGGTTTGTTCGCGCAGCATTTTTTCGATGTTGAATCTGTTTTATTTGGTGGAGCAATTGGTTCTACTAATACTGCTATGTCCATATCTGGTTTCCTTCTTGGGTTGATTCTTATTACACTGATAGTTTTGGTTCGTAGAGCCAAAGGAATTGATGATGAAGATTGGATTGGTGATGAGTTCGATGATGATGATTTTGATTATGATGAATATGAAGAAGATGATTATGAAGAAGAGGACATTGAGACTGAATCCCAAAATAATGGAAATGCAAACCCTGTAATCTCTGATTCAGATAAGAAGAAACTAGCTGCTCAAGCAGCGAGTTTAGGTGTAATGCAAGCAGTTCCCGGAACCGTACAAGGGTCTAGTGGTTGGTACGTAGATATAAGCGAAGAAGTTCAGTATTGGAACGTCAATCCGGATGGTTCTTGGGTTAGGATTTCTTGATTACTCACTTTCGCTATTGGTTGAAATTTGAGATTGATAATTTTTCTCACCGTATATTTTGTAGGTTGCAAATCCAATTATAAGGGCAGCAGCAGCGCCTATAATGGCTTTAGAGCCCATTAAATAAACTAAAATTGCACCAGCTATAATGCCAAAAATCTGGATAAATGGGTACATAGGTGATTTGAAAGATGGTTGATACCAATTATTTTTTCCACTATCCCTTCTTAGAATAATAACACAAGCATTTAGTGCGACTATTACCATTATTTGAAACCCTGATGCTAGTTTAGCAACGTCCTTAACCGGCAGAGTAAGAATACATATCCCCATTGCTACGCCTGTGAGAATTATAGACCATTGTGGGGTTCCAAACTTCTCATTTGTTTCACTAAGAGAATTGGGCAATAAGCAATCTTTTGCCATTGCAAATAAAAATCTTGACGCTGCCAGTAAACCCGATAGCGCACCGGAAATCATTGTTAAGAATGCTAGAAGTGCCATTGTTATACCAATTTCAGTTGAGGCAACCGTATCTACAAAAGCAAAAATNGGGTCCTCTCTAGGGTTATTATTAGAATCAAGCCACCATTCATTTTCTATAGCACCCATCATAATGAATGTTACAAACACGTAAAGTAGCGTGATCAAAAGTAATGAGATTAGCATTCCATAAGGTAGATTTTTTTCCGGATCTTTAACTTCCCCGCCTAATGCTCCTGCTTTGTATATTCCTGCGTAGGCTACAAAGACAAGTGCGGCGGCTTCAGCAACAATAACCGGGTCATTTTTGGNTACATCAATAGCACCATCCATGGGTCTAGAGAAATCAAAACTTGCATCGAATAATTGAATCACGCAGATAATTAGAATCAAAATTGTAGTTAATGCAAGAATAGGTGTCTGGAATGCTTTGACTTTCTTGACTCCTAAGATATTTAGAATAGTGATNAGTACTAAAGCCGACATAATTACAAAAGTAGAGTTAGTAGTAATGTCGAGATAATTGGTCACAGCATACATGTATGCTGAAAACCCGATTAAAGCAAAGGCCGATTTCAACAAAAAGGAGGCCCAAAGACCAAGTCCACTAATTGTTCCAATCAAAGGTCCAAATGANCGTTCTAAATATACATAGGCGCCNCCATTAACTGGCATTGCCGAAGACAACTCTGATTTAGATAATGCTCCGGGTAAAAANACAATTCCTGCTANTAAGAATGCTAACCAAATTCCGGTACCCATTACTGATGCTGCAAATGAAGGGAGAACAAATAATCCTGAACCGATACTTGCAGCAACGGTCACTATGATAACTCCGACGAGACTTAGAGATCTCATAATCGTTGATTTAACATCGGATACAACTCCTGAAATATCGCCTTTTAACAACTTGTCAGTAGTTNATTTGATGTCCATATTATCACCTCCAAACTTTCCAATTCAAGTAAAAACCCTATGTTTAGTTTATTCGTATAAATGAAAGTAATTATTGATTACTGAATAAATTTCGTATCAAACCACGAAATTTAACGTTTACACGCTGGCGATAACTTTCATTTCAACTGCAATCGGAGTCGGTAAGGCTCTTATTGCAAGAGTAGTCCTTGTCGGCCCTACTTTACCTAGTGTTTCAGCCCAAACCTCGTTATATCCTTGGAAATCTCTATCCATGTCGATGAGAAATGAAGTAACATCTAGAACTTTATCAATCGAAGAACCCGCTTCCTCAAGTATTTGAGTGATATTATCTATTACGGCTTTGGTTTGTGCTTTGATATCATATTCCTGAGGAATACCGTTCTCATCATGAATAGGGCCCCCAGGAATTTCATTTGTTCCTGGCTGTCGAGGGCCAACTCCTGAAAGGTAAATCAAGTCACCAACCTTCCTTGCGTGTGGATAAGCACCAACTGGTTTGGGTGCACTGTCGGTATTGACTGAACCTTCTGCTTCGGTAGGATCCCAAAGTTTTGGACCGTGATTATGTTTGTTTATTTGGTTAATTTCTTGCTTATCCTCAGAATTATCATCTGAGTCTAGAACTCCTCTCTCGCCAGTGAAAATTTCAACGTCGTCCTCATCATACTCTTTTTCACCAACACCGGAAGGTGTCGGATTTAGATGGATNACCGCACCGCCTGCTCCATGTAGGGCTTCGTAAGCAAGGACTTCACCAGTTAGGTTATTTCGATTTTTGTTCATAGCAGAAAGCCACCACATAGGTTTGAAGGTTACAACTTTTTGAACTCTAATTTGCTTGTGAATAGTTCTGGATAATTGGCTTACATCCTCCAAACGACCTTCACTTAAGAATTCGAGAATTTTCTTATTCCATTCATCATCTTTGAGAGAGTGAATTCGGTCATCTTTAGGTTCAATATTTTCAGTAAACATCCTGTTTGATAATGACATTGCAGCGACAGCTACGGCTTTTCTTCCGGTATTTTTTATCACATCCAAACACGCTTTAGCCAGAACAGTGGTTTCACTACGGTTAGAATAAACATTTGATGAAACAATAACTGCCGGAATTTTATTTTCTGGATTTAGTAGTGTTAAGGCGACCACTGAACCTACGTCTATNGGAAATCCGTTGTATGCGACAGTTCGGCTTTGCAAACCTCTCTGCTTATTTGCTTCATCCCACGCATGAGCAAATTCAGCGTCGATGTTAAACGAATAATCAATTGAACCTAGGTCGTGAAAGTCATGGTCAACCATTACCCACTGCGGGTTAGGATCTGCTTGAATTTGATGGCCGATGATACTAGGCCATGTAGTTGAATAGATGATTAAAAGGTCAGCACCACTATCCTCGATTCGTTTTGCTGCCACATCGAAGGCGGCTCGAAGTTTACCCCATCCCGCATTTTTATCAGGAGCGAGAACAGTATGTGGGTGTACGGGAACGACAAAAGAATCTATTAATTCGCCAGTCAATTATCTCCCTCCTTGTATCTGTAAACAGGCCATTCTACGATTGCATTTCCAGTTCCAATAATAGTTCCATAACCATGTAGTATTGCTGGATAGGTAGGAAGTTCTAGGGTTGATAGTAGCCATGAAAAACCACCTCCGTCACTTTCAGCAATCGCTTGCTCAGTAAATTCTGGCATTTCATCAATTATCCTTTGACTTTGACCAGTACGCATNTATTCTATCATACGCATATCCCAAAGATGCATTGCATGGCTGGTAATGTGCTCTTTACTCATGTCTTCAGGTACTTCAGATTCGGTCGTGAAATGTCTGTGAGAGAGTGAGTTGCTGGCTAATACAACCGCCTTCTTGCCACTTTCAAGAATAGCTTCTCTGGTTGCCTTACCTAATTCCATCATCATTTCTTGCATTACATCAACNGAGTAGTAAGCGCTAGATCGGTTACTAGAGATGACCACCATCGGTTTATCCCATTTTGGATTAAACATNTGNCCAGTNGTTATNGTNCCNTAATCAATTCTAAAATCAGGNTTATTCATCATTTTNACNGTNAANCCTGCCTTTTCGGCNTTATCNCAAATNTGCTTTGACAAATCAACATCGATATTTANNTCATAATTATANCGNAATANNTTTGGAAAAATTGGGTCTACTGANAGNNTTTTGAAATGNGGNAATCCNAGNAAATGNGTTCCNANATANGTTTGCCAATGNGGAGATANNATNACAATTACNTCATAATCNACTTCNGANAATGANTCTCTNANNCTNTCATAGCCCCACCTTAATTGCTCCCAACCACCTTCAGCCGTGGGCTCATTTTGGGGAGGATTTTCTGCATATACCAAGTGCGGTGGGTGAGGGGCCAGACATCCAGCAACGATTTCACCTCTCGTCATGTTACACGGCACTAGGTGTAGGGATATATCCTAATCGGCTATATGTTGTTGAAGAGAAGTCTCAAACATGTTCACCTTTTGCCTTAGTTATGGAGGAAGCCCTGATGCCTGAGAACTTGGAAACATCTGACTCAGATGTTTCTGAAACTATTCCTGTCGTAAAGCCTTCAGCACTTGACTTTGATACAGGTATTAGACATATCATTGCTCCAGCATTTATAGGTGTGATTCTGGGTTTTTTATCAGAGAGTTTCCTAACACCTATCGTTAATTGGCCTTCACCTCCACAAGCAGCAATGCTAGGCACAATTTTACTTTCCCCTATTCTTTATTTTATTCTTCTCAGAGATGAAAAATCTCGTTGGTGGGAATATTCACTCGGAATTTTAGTGCCCGGTTCATACTTCATCATGTTTTGGTTTTCAGGCTGGGGGGCATTATTTTGCGCGGGTTATCTTCCTTTGTTGATTTGGGTCTGGATAAGTACTTCTTGGGGTAGACTCGACCTACCTCCGTTTAGGTATGGCGTGTGGCATTCATTTGCAGTCAATATTGGGGGGTTTGCAGGAGCAATATTGGCTTTCAATCTCGCATTATGATGTATAACTTTCTTCATCATTAGGAAAATCACCGGACCTTACATCGCCACAGTAACTACTTATCGCGTCGTGTATTTCGTCAGCTAGATTTAGATATCTTCTAAGGAATCTTGGAGAGAAGTCCATAGTAATTCCAAGCAAATCATGTAGAACGAGAACTTGACCATCACAATCTGGACCTGCTCCAATACCAATAGTTGGAATATCAATAGATTCACTCACTCTTTTGGCAAGTTCTCTAGGTATTTTCTCAAGTACGATTCCAAAACATCCTGCTTCCTCAAGAATTTTAGCATCTTGAATTAACTTTTCTGCCTCCTCCTCTTCTTTGGCTCGAACACTGTAGGTTCCGAACTTGTAGATTGATTGAGGGGTTAAGCCTAAGTGTCCCATAACTGGTATACCTGCAGTCAGAATCCTTTGGATAGATTCAACAATTTCAGCTCCACCTTCTAATTTGACAGCATGTCCTTCTGCTTCTTTCATTATTCGTATTGCCGATTCAAGAGCGATAGCAGAGTTTCCTTGATACGTCCCAAACGGCATATCGACAACAATCAATGCCCTATCAACTGCCCTTTTTACACATTGAGCATGATAAATCATGTGATCAAGAGTCATAGGAACAGTCGTTACTTGGCCAGCCATTACATTGGAAGCAGAATCCCCAACAAGGATAACGTCAACTCCTGCTTTATCTACAAGTTTAGCTAGAGAGAAGTCATATGCAGTTAGCATTGTTATTTTCTCACCAGCTCTTTTCATTTCTTGCAAAGTATGGGTTGTAACCTTCCTCGCCTTTGCATGAACGGACATAGAGAGTCCACATGGCTCAATGTTTTGAAGCCATTGGAGAAAGAAATTAGAAATTCAAGCTATATTTACTAGATTTTCCATAATCAAATCATAAATCTCACTACTGCTTTGTGCCTTTAATATTCGATATTTAACATCAAGTTGTCCAATTGTCATAGCAGCAATATTGTACAATAAATCTTTTTCATTTGCAAAAATAACAGAAACTTGACCTTCAACCCATTCATCAATGATGTTTGTATCAATTTGTAAATTACTTGCTATTTTCGTAAGAATTATTTTTAGAAGAGATTCAAGTTCTTGTAGCTTTTCTTCCTCTATACTCAAATCGTGCTCAATATATTGAACAGAGGCTGCCAGGTATAACTTGTGATATTCACTGTCACTTGGTATCTTTGTTAAGATTGTTTCAAGGTCAGGATAAATTCCATGTTCAGGAATAATATCTTGCATTGTTTCATCAGAAAATGGTGGCAGGGCAGGACTAATTACCTCATTTACCTCAAATTTGCGTTTTCCTAGAATTTCTACAAAATGATTGCTTCCGACGGTTTCGTGATGTATTATTTCAACCTCACAACCAAATTGTTGTGGGCCATTCCATCCATTGTATTGGTCTAAATTATCGTCAAGAATTAATCCAAAATTTTTCTCATCCAGAAGGCAATCGTCAAGCATCTGTCGATAACGAGGCTCGAAGATTCTGAGTTGCTGAATCTCTCCGGGCAAAACAACCATTGGAAGAACGAATAACGGCAAAGTTTCGCTATCTGACATGAATATTACTTCACTGTGTTACTTTTGAATCTATGTTAATCATTTTTTACACATATGTTTGTCATTTCAGAAAAGAATGACAATGACCACTGCCCCCCTTCTCTTCCAACTCCTGAATTTTTTACCCCGCCAAATGGAGTTCTAAGATCACGGTGAAGCCAAGTATTAACCCACATAATGCCTGTATCGATTTGCTTTGAGAATTCTTTTCCGCGTTGTAAATCACTTGTCCAAACCGAACCTGCCAATCCATAATCTGTAGAATTAGCCATTTTAATTGCCTCTTCATCACCTTTGAAAGTGTGCAATGTTACTACAGGGCCAAATATCTCTTCTGTTGCAGTGCGTGATTTTATGTCCAGTCCAGAAATCAATGTTGGCATTAAAAATGCTCCATTAGAATTAACCTTGTCTAATTTAGGGCGATTTCCTCCAGTTAAAATTTCTCCACCTTCCTCTAAAGCAAGTTGTATGTATGATTCAACCTTCTCTAAATGCTGGGGTGAAATTACAGATCCAATATCGGTGTCTTCCTCTTGGGGATTACCAACTTTCATCGCTTCTATTTCTTCAATCAAATGTTTGGTAAAATCATCTGCGATTGATTCATCAATAAGAATTCTAGAACCGCAGAGACAGACTTGACCCGAATTTGTAAAGCCAGCTTTTGCAGCTCCCTTGGCTGCCTGCAATATGTCAGCATCGTTTAAAATCACAGTAGCATTCTTGCCACCAAGTTCCAGAGATAATTTCTTGAATAGAGGAGCAGCAATTTTAGCAACAATTCGGCCGGTTTGAGTTCCACCAGTGAATGAAATTGCTTTCACATTTGGGTGTTCAAGAATTGCTTGTCCTGCACTTGGACCAAGTCCATGAACAATATTGAAAACACCTTTTGGGAAATCAATTTCTTGCAGAGTTTTAGCAAAAAGATTTGCGGTTAGTGGGGTAAGTTCACTTGGCTTCGCAACAATTGTATTTCCCATAACCAGTGCTGGTGCTATTTTCCATGTAAGCAGGTACAAAGGTAAATTCCATGGAGTAATCAATCCTACTACTCCTACAGGTTTTCGATGAACGTAGTTCGTTGCATCATTCATTTCGAATATTTGCGCTTCTTGATTTTTAGCAAACTGTGCAAAGAACCTAAAGTTAGTAATTGATCTATTAGCATCAACTCTTCTTGCGAGGGATATAGGTTTTCCAGTATCGAGACTTTCAACTTTTGCGATTTCCTCTTTCTTGGCTTCCAGTGCGTCTCCAATTTTTTCTAACCAATTAATTCTTTCATCCATCGACAAAGAACTCCATCCAAAAAATGCATCTTCTGCCGCCTTAACTGCTTTTTCAACGTCTCTGGGTCCTGAACTTGAAATTTCACCCACCTTTTCACCAGTTGCTGGATTGTAATTATCCAAAAATTCTTCATTTATCGAAGATTTGAATTCACCATCGATGAAATTTTCAATTTTAAGCAATTTCACACCTCAATATCATATGACCATCTATCTTGATCAGGATCCCACTCATCCCAAGTGTCAATGTCTTCTAATGAATCAAGATATTTTTCTGGAACAATTCCCGGAACAATGAAGGCTTTTTGTCTGTGAAGTGGATATGGATTTCGAAGTTTAATTCCTAGAACTCCAAGAACTGCTCTAGCAACATACCATGTCGCCTGTGAATTCCAGCCATGAGCGATTTTTATCACCACTCCTAAACCCTTAGGATAGTCAGGGTGTTGAATCGCTAATCCTAGCAAACCATCTGCGCCTTCCTTGGCGATGACATTACCTTCTCCAGCTTTCAGAATTGTGGAATCTAAGCGATTAAAACCGCCAACTAGGTCAGGATTTCTTATCATTGCCTCCCAAATCCAATCGTCGTCTTTATCTCTAACAAGTCCAGCATATATCCGGGCAAGTTCTGATACAGTATTGGATACTGTAGGAAGTCCACATCCATCTTTAGCGATTCGCAATGGAGTCCAATCTTCTCCAAGATATGTTCTGATTTGTTCCATGTAAGCATTGAATACTTCATGTGATGGAAGTGTGTATCCGGCCCTATTCCATCCTTTTTTGCGACACCCATGAAGGATGGCAGAGTGTTCACCTGAGCAGGTATGATACCACCTTCTAGGCCTTCGCACTTGACGCCCAAATTGAATCAATGGCACGTCCAATGGTGTCAACATCAGTGGCCATTCAGATTCTGATAGCAATGATTGTGCCGCAGCCACGTGTTCAGTATCTCCATTATGAGATGCAACAGAAATTGCTTTTTGTTCCCAAGTTGTATCTTCGAGTTCCTTGGTAAATGCCTTCAGCATGAAGGGTTTCATCATAGAACGACCATAGCAAAGAACATTGCCGCCGAATGAATGTATGACTTCATCTCCATGAGCCCAAGCGACCGCACCATGAATAGTAGTTTCAGAAACTCCATTCCTTCGGTAATCGACTAATGGTTCCCATGCAACTTCTCTACCCGTAGGTATTCCTTCGATATTTTCACCAAGCGATGAATTTGGGTACATTGCGCTACCAGGTCTGCCACTTTTCACGGCAGAAGGCATTCTATCTTCGGGCATCATTCCCCCTCCAATAATTTCTCGACCATAGGGGCCACCTTGTCCATGTATGCAGTCATATTTCTACATACCCTTTTGGAATCATGGTTGAAAAAATCAAACCAAGCCATAATTCTGTCGTTTGGATCGAATCTTTCGACCATTTGTTGAGCAATCTCATCAACATTTCCAATCAATGCATTATTAGCTGCCTTGGTTACTTTATTTGGATCAATAGTCCCTTCAAGAGCATTCCAATACGCTTCTAAGGCCAGAGATGCCTCCTGTTTTGCAGCATCACTTTGCTGTTGAGGTGTCAAACCTGGCTCGTCATTAAGAAATACAAAACTGGTCCTAGGCATATCTCTTCTCTGCCATTTACCACCTAGTGGATGGAAGATTTCCGACATTCTATGGTGGGTTTCGTCTATAATTTCAGGTGAGGTAATTGAAAGGTTGAATACCTTGACAGGCATGAACTTATTGACGAAGGTTTGAGCCCTAGGGTCATGAGTACCTGCAATTAATTCCAACCTATTTCGATTCCATTGCTTTGGAATTATTGAAATCTCCTCGAAATTATATCGGTTAGGAATTTCAATCTGTTGTGGTAACTCAGTTGTCCCCATTTCTTGACAATAATCGGATTGAACTTTTTGCCAATCTTCATCACTACGGAAATTATCTCTGGAAAGAATAGTTTTTCTTATGTCAGAACTGCTAATCTTATCACCTCTGAGAAGTCGTAAAAAAATCTCACTAGCCTCCATGAAAATTTGGCCTCTGAGCGCTGGCCATGCTGATTTTTCATAACTAGTTCTAGGAACAATTCCGTATGGGCGGGCCATAAACTCAAATCTTCCAGCACTAAATCCAATATTCAGTTTTCTTTTATCATCGATCATAGAAAGAAATTGAACAGTATTGGCGATTCTCTCCGCTTGAGCAATAGGACCTCCACTCGCTAGGATACTAATTACAGCAGACCCGATATTGATGTTCTCTGTTTTTCTGAAACTCTCCATTGCAAGCTGCGGGAAATCTGTACATAGTCCAACTTCACCCTTCCAGTGTGGAACGACTGGGTTGGAATTATTTTTCTGAGTTTCAGTTGATAGGTGTGCTTGTGCAATCCATCCACAGCCAAAACCTAGTTTATCAGCACACATAAGTTGTTCAAAATAATTTTCAAACATCTCTTTTTCAGTAGGAATTTTTCCAGCACTATCCGGTGTTTGGCTTATGGAAAAAAAGATGTCATGTTCCATACTACCACCATTACTCCCAATAGTTTTCGATTCATAATTTTGTGTGCTATTTATTCAGTATTGTCGCCAGGTTGTTGCAAATCTGCAAGTGCTTCAATTCTTTCTCTAATTTGGGGCGGAGCAGCAATGCCTAATGCGATAAATGAATGGAGGCTGTCTGAAAGTTGAAGCATTGCTGTTTGATAGTCTCCGGCGATTTCTGCAATATCGGCTAGTCCCCATCTGGCAACTAATTGACCGGAAATATCATCTGTTTCAGTCGCCAAATTCAAGGATTGATTGTATAAATCTTGAGCAGCATCAAATTCTCCAATTGTGGCTTGGGTATGGGCTAGGTCGCTAAGTGCTTCGATTTGTCCATCCAAATCTTCTAATTTCATGACAATTTCGAGACGTCTTGTTCCGTGCACAATGGCTTGGTCATGTAGATTTTCTCTTTTACAACAAGCCTCCAGTACGGCTAAACCATAAACTATTCCAGGTTCATCACCAATTGATTCTCTCAACCTGATGGAACGGTTTGTGAAAAGTTTTGCATTTTCATAATCCGATTTAGCCATGTACATTAATCCTAAGTGGTGTAAAATAGCTGCTGATAACGCACTTCCATCAATCAAATCGTCAATTCTTGAAGCGAGTTCACTAAACTTTTCTAATGGTGCTTCATTTAATTTCAAAATTTCAAATTCTGACCAACCCTTCTCAAGATCATCTTGCGACACGTTCAAAGCATGTTCAAGAAGACGTTCCACAAGTTTTGAATCATCTAATTCTCTGGCCAAAGGAATTAATCGTAGGGCCAGAGATGTATTTACATTCTCCAGCGCCTTCCCTTCTGTCAACATATCAAGAATCTTACGAGCCTGCTCTGCAGAAACTTCGCCGTTCATGACGTTGCCATAACCTGTTGATGATTAACATATTCTAATCTATTTTTCAAGAATATTAATTATACATAATCATATAGCACATTAGTCATGGGTTCTTTAGACGGTTATCTTCAGGCTTTGAGTCTCGTCGCAATAGTAATCCTTGCGCCGATGACCATACATTTGATAGTTCATAAGGAGGAAAATACCGTTTTTGTTTTTGTGGATTCGGATGATGACGGGGATGAAAAAGAAATTCAACCCACTGAAAATGAAACTAATGCTCGAGATTTACCGGATTTGAATCGTTCAGAGGTTGCAAGAATAGCAACTTTCAACATCAAAACATTTGGTAAGACTAAGATGAGTAATTTAGAAGTAATCGATATTTTAGTTGATACTGTTTTGCAGTATGACATGGTTTCTGTACAAGAGATTAGAGATATAGACCAAAATGTTCCTTATCAGTTCCTCGACGCCATCAATAATCAATCTAACAATACTTGGGATATGAAATTGAGTGAACGAAGTGGTCAGCAAGAAGATGATACATCTTATCAAGAGCAATATGCATTTTACTATAATACTACAGTTTTCTCCCCAATAAACGATTCACTATACAATGATTCTGAGTTTGATTTATTCCAAAAAGAACCGTATATCGGAAGTTTTGAAATGCTTAATGCAAGCGGTAATTATTCTGGATTTAATTTTACACTAATCACAATCCATACCAAACCTGCAATCGCTATGGAAGAAATTAATGCATTGCACACAGTCGTGCAAGATTATCAACAACAGAATCCTGATGAACCAGACATAGTCATTCTTGGCGATTATAATGCAGGTTGTAGTTATGCTTCACCAGAAGAACTATGGCAATCGCCAATGAGAAACTCGAGCTATACTTGGCTTGTACCAGATTCTGCCGACACAACAGTATCATCGACGTATTGTGCTTATGATAGAATTGTTACAACTGGTGATCTAAGTGGAAGATTAGTTGGGACTTGGGGCATAGATTCTTCGTCATTTAGTTCATCAAATGTATCAGACCATTACCCCGTTTGGTTTGATCTGTACCGATGATTAGATACTTCTCAATCTTCCGCCGTCGACGGCTAGCGAAACGCCTCTAATTCCTCCCGAAGCGGGCATTGCTAGAAACACAATTGCCGAAGCGGTTTCAAGAGGGTCAATTAATCTACCAATAGGCACTTGATCTATCCATGAATTATGGATTTCCTGCTGACTTTTACCTGTTCTTTCATGAATCGAATTAGCCAAACTACCCAACCTTTCAGTATCAGTAAATCCGGGCAGTACATTGTTAATAGTAATACAAGGATCTAATTCGCGTGACAAGGATTTAGCCCAAGAAGCCATTGCCCCTCTGAGGGTATTTGACAAGCCAATATTTGGAATCGGTTCTTTGACCGATGTTGAAATAATTTGAATTATTCTTCCATATTTTTGGCTAACCATGAGCGGTGAAAGTTTCTGAACTAAAATGTGCGATGCATGTAGATGTCTCTTGAATGGTGCATCAAAATCACTGATGTCATTTGATAGTAAGGGGCCGCCGGGTGGTCCTCCTGAATTATTCACTAGGATATGAACCGGTCCTTGTTTTGATAAAACATGCTCAATTTTGCCATCTAATGATTCAGAATCTTCTAAGTCGATAACAAACATTTGATGATTACCCTTTCCAAGTTTTTTTAGTTCGTCTAATAACTCTGTCAATGCCTGTTCATTGCGTGCGCAGATACTTACATTGGCGCCTGCCTTAGCCATCATTTTGGCAGTAGCTAGTCCAATTCCTTTACTTGCACCACAAATCAATGCATGCTTGCCAAGTAGTGAGTTATCAGCGTAAGGGAAATCAGCGCCCAAGAGTTCCATGTAATACTCCAAGAGGTCTTCCATGATATGCATTCGCATTAAAGCCAATCGAGAATTGCATTTAGTTGAACAAGCCAATCATCGCTTGCAACATCAATAATCGAAAAGTGATCTCCTGGTAGCCACAATTTCTGAACATCTGCACCTTTTGCTTTCATCACTCGAGTATAAGTTTCAGATTGCTCAAAGGGGACCTCGTCATCTTGCTCGCCATGAATTATGAGTACTGGCGAAATTGGTGGATTATCAACTGGGTTAAGTTGTGACCATAGTTTAGAATTTTCTTCCGGCGTACATCCTAACCACCTTCTCACCGCATCGCCATCATCTGATAATTTTGCACTATCAGATGCAATTAAGTCAGTGATTGGTGCTTGTGCGATTGCGAGCCAAGGTTTTCTCTCTGCCTTGGATGCTAGAATTAGCGCTAGTTGTCCTCCTGCTGAGTGACCTAGTACCATAGAACGTGTGATATCTATTCCTGGAATCAGTGCTAATTGCCCCCATGCCCTCATTACATCGGATAAAGTATCCATCCATACACCTTCGTTACCCTCGCTCCACCGCTTAAACTCGATATTCCATGTAGCAACTCCTGACTCTGCTAAATCAAGTGCGATAGGTTTCATCAACTCGAGGCCATATTTCTCTTTCCAAAACCCTCCATGGATTAACATGATACATGGAATTCCCTCATCCTTTTGAAATGGCGAAGGGTCATCAGGCATGTACAAGTCTGCATACTGCCAACTTTCTGCCCCCCACTGCATCCGGTCAACCGCCATAATAAATGGTAAAACTTGTAATCTATCACACTTACTCTCTAACTAACGTTTGAAAAGTAGCACTTCATCGGGGAATCATGGGCAATCCTTTGGATATTAAATTTGACACGATGGAAGGAACCGAGACAAGTCTTAGAGAACTTGGTTCTACTGATACTCAAAAATGGGTGGTTGTAAACGTTGCCAGTGCGTGTGGTATGACTCGTCAATATACTCATCTGCAAGAAATTTCACAACTGGATGAAGTTATCGTTGTTGGATTTCCGTGCAATCAATTTGGAGGTCAAGAACCTGGCACCCATGAAGAAATATGTAATTTCACCTCAACAAAATACAATGTAGATTTCCCTTTGATGGCTAAACTTGAAGTTAAGGGTGGGAATCAGCATCCACTTTTTGAATTGCTCAGCCAATCCACCAGCGGGGATGGTTATGCAGGAGATATTAGGTGGAATTTTGAAAAATTTGTAATTACAAGCGATGGAAATATTCGCAGATATCCATCAAGTGTTTCACCACTGGATATTGTTTAACCAACTAAGGACTTACGCGCTTTCTATCTCTTGGGAACAGAACTGTTTCTCGAACGTTCTTTGCACCGGTTAATTTCATCAAGATTCTTTCAACACCAAGACCCCAACCAGCGTGAGGGGGTACTCCATGTCTAAATCCTGCAACATAGAATTCAAATTCTTCAGGGTCTAATTCCATATCTTTGAGATTTTCAATCAGTACATCCATTCGATGTTCTCTTTGTCCACCCGATGTCAATTCATCTCTGCCAAAATTCAGGTCAAATCCACGACTGAGTTGTTTTCCAGTTGAACCAATTTCACCTTCGACATGGTGGATATAGAATGGTTTGAGATCCATTGGCCACTTAGGTAAAAAGTAAAACTGCGGTAGATCTTCCGCTAGCAAATCTGAATTTTCGGCATCAATATCATCTCCCCATTCAATTTTACCACCTTTCTTTTTTATTATTTCAATTGCATCGCAATATGAGACTCTTGGGAATGGTAATTCTGGGACTATTACTTCAATTGCCTCTTCACCTTGAGATGCTCTGTATTGATTGATTGTTTCAATATGATTTTTTGATTCTTCATCTTTAGAAATTGAGTCCCACATGTGGTGAATCATTCGTTCTAAAACCCCCATGACATCATCATCGGTTGCCCAAGAGCACTCTATGTCGAATGAAATAAACTCATTCAAATGTCTGTATGTGTCGTGCTTTTCAGCCCTAAAAGCGGGTCCAATTTCAAATACTCTTTCCAAACCTCCAGACATACAAAGTTGTTTGAAAAGTTGTGGAGATTGGTTCAGATAGGCTGGAGTGTCGAAGTATTTCATCGGGAATAAATCAGTACCTCCTTCCGTAGCAGTTGCTACAATTTTAGGGGTATGAGTTTCAAAGAAACCTTCGTTGATTAAAGCCTCTCTACCAAACTGTAGAACCTTTCCTCGAAGTCTAAACATTGCGGCGACATGAGCTCTTCTCAAATCTAAAAATCTATTGTCGAGTCTAGTATCCAAAGCAACATGAACTGTATCTGTTACACCCAAAGGTAGAGGCGCTTCAGCCTTAGCGATAACATTGACAGAATTAGCAACTACTTCGTATACAGGAGGAGGAGTTGGCTCGCCCTCTTTGACTTTAGGCGGTCTTTTTTGTGAAACAATTCCTGTGAATTGGAGAGTAGATTCACGAGTCATTCTTTGTACCATATCAAGATTCTCATCGCCTATGTTGTCCGATTTCAAGAAAATTTGTGTTGTTCCTGTGCCGTCTCTCAAATCGACAAAACAAATCGCACCCTTTCCTCGGTTTGCTTCCATGAATCCCGCAACAGTTACTTCCTGATCTAATAGTTCAGCACCATGCGATTGTATTTCTCCTAGCGTATGAGTTCTGTACGCGGTTGCAACATAGGTGGTCATGTTCGGGCGGAGACGGTTTAGAACATCAAGGATTCGTTTGTTATTGGGTCGTGAATTAAGACGCAAGAGGAAACTTTGGATATATTATTACTATTAAGAATATTTTTGAGAGTATTGTTGCGATTTATTCATAAATGGTTGATTAAGCGGACAGTTCATGACGAATGTTCTATTTTCTTCAGAATCCGTGACCAGTGGGCATCCGGACAAACTGTGTGATGCTATTTCTGACGCTATCGTAGATGCTTGTCTGACGATTGATTCCAATGCTAGAGTTGCTGTTGAGACTTGCGTTAAGGGTAAGGAGGATAAGGGCCTAATTGTTCTGGCTGGAGAAGTATCTCTAAATGGGGAAACGCCAGACTATGAATCGATTGCTAGAGAAGCAGGTGCTGCAATTGGCTATGTTTCGCACAATATAGGTATGGATGCTACAAACCCTCAATTTTGTGATGTCCAAGTTCATATTACTACACAATCAGCAAATATTGCTCAAGGAGTAAACAAAGATGGTTTGAACCAAGGTGCTGGAGATCAAGGAATGATGTTCGGTTATGCTTGTAATGAAACCGAGAATTATGAAGGGTTAAAGGGCAGGTATTTTCCACTAGCAGCGGCTCTATCACAGAGGCTGACACGTAGATTAACAACTGTAAGGGAGCAAGGAATCCTACCGTGGTCAAGACCAGACGGAAAATCTCAAGTTACCGTTGAATATAATTCAGATGGGAGTATTTCTAGAGTTCATACTGTAGTTATTGCTATTCAACATGATGATAAATTAAAAGATAAATTTGATGGTTCTGAAGCAAAAGAACTCGAATATGTTAGACAACAAATCAGAGAGCATGTTGTTGAACAATCCATACCTGGCGAGTTGTTAGACGACAACTACAAATTGGTTGTTAATGGCACTGGCAGGTTTGCAGATCCAGGTGGTCCGTATGCTGATGCCGGATTAACTGGTCGTAAAATCATAGTCGATACTTATGGTGGAATGGGTCGCCATGGGGGTGGAGCATTTTCCGGTAAAGATCCTTCCAAGGTAGATAGATCTGCAGCATATGCTTCGAGATGGGCGGCCAAACATGTCGTAGCTGCAGGACTTGCTGACAGGTGCGAAATCCAACTGGCATATGTAATTGGTGTGGCTGAACCAGTAAGTGTCAGAGTAGAAACCTTCGGAACTTCGAGTGAATCGGAGTCAGAGATTGCTAGAAGAGTAAACGAAACCTTTGACTTTAGGCCCGGTGCAATTTCACGTGACCTCAATCTTCAGAGGCCGATTTATTCAGTTACAGCTGCAGGTGGCCATTTTGGCCGCAATGTCGGGCCTTCTGGCGAATTCCCTTGGGAGCAAATAGATTCATCAAGAATCCAATCTTTGCAGAAGAAGTGAACTATATTTTTAATCGGATATATGCTCTAAAAGCCGATTCACTCAAGAGGGATGTGCTATTGGCTTGACTTGGTCTTATGTCTAAACCTGCCAGCCATGCACTTTCATTTGTAGCGGTTTTGCTGCTTGCAAGTTTATCGCCATTGGCATTTGTTGCATCTGCACACCCTTCCATTGAACTTTCTTTGGACAAATCTCACGTAGTCATTCAAGAGGGTTACTCGGACAATGTTACTTTAACGATAAATAATAATGGCTCCTCGATTGAGTCATACAATATATCTCTAGATTTGGCAAATTTGCCGCTTGTTTGGAATGTTACCTCAGTTAATGAAACAGTAGACAACGTTTTGCCAACATTTTCCGCTGATACATCATTCATAATCAGATTAGACACTGGAGCAGTACCCAGCGACAGTGGTTCATTCGATATTATTGTTACAGAGCCTGATGCAGATGTATCTTCAAATATTACCGTTTACGTTTCAGTCGAACCATCATATGCAACATCGGTTTCATTTAACTCGATGAACGGACCTCTACAGCAAATGAGTGCTGGAACTTCAATGAATTACACAGTAGATGTCTGGAATGACGGAAATATCGAAGATACAATATTGCTCGACGTCGATGTTGAGCCTGACCTTGCTGCATTTTGGAGTGGTTGGACAAACAATTCTGGAAATAACTCTAGCAACAACAGCGGCAATAATTCTGTTGATAACGGGACTGAAAATAATTCAGGAGGCAATAATACGGGAGGTAATAACTCCAACAATAATTCAGGTAGCAGTTATCCAGCCAATATTTTGATGCTTGGAAATAGTTACATTTACACTAATAATGTAGATGAATTACTTCATGATATGCTAAACGTTACTGGGCAACATAACAATACGGAATCACTCACTGGTGGCGGAATGAGATTATCTCAACATTGGAATAATGTCCATACACCAGGCAATTCTTGGAATACCACTCTTAGAGAAAATAACGAGGATTGGGACTATGTTATTTTACAAGACCAAAGCCAAATTCCAGGATTTTATCGGACCAGTCCAGATTGGACAGATAGTAAAAATGCCGCCGTAAATCTATCAGCGGCGATTGAAGATGAAAATTCTGAGACCATCTTAATGATGACTTGGGGACGTAGAAATGGTGATGTAAATAATCCGTTATTGTATGGGAACTTCACTCTAATGCAGGATAGACTGGAACAAGGATACATCGATTTCAGAGATAACATGACAACTCCTACACGCGATGTGTGGATTGCTCCTGTAGGACTCGCATTCAAACATATCCATGACAAAATAAACTTGACAGGAGTTGACCCGACCCTTTCAGGTAGCACTTTCTTTGATTTGTATAACACTGATGGAAGTCATCCTTCTGTTTCTGGAAGTTATCTTGCTGCTTGTGTTTTGTTTGCTACAATGACAGGTGATTCACCAGTTGGCTCAAATGATACAGTGTCGCTGTCTGCCAATCTTAAGTTAGAACTTCAGCAAGCTGCTGCTGCCACGGTATTTAACGAAACTTCGCATCTAACTTATCCATGGCAGAATTCTGGTTCAAGCATCGGTCCAACAAGCCAGTCAAATAGAGCAATACCTCCTGGTTGGAGCGTATTATTCAATGATTCTCAACTTGCCGATGTAGCTGCTTCCACACACGCTCAAACTACGATTCAAATTTCTGTTCCTAGTGATGCTGTACCTGGATTTTATGGATTTAATCTCTATTCTGCTTCTGCCAAAGGTAATGTTTCGACTTATTCGACAATGGTAATTGAAGTAGTTGCAGAGAATAATATTTCAGCAGTTTTCCTTGACCAAGATTCTAATTTCATACCTGGCATGACTACTCATACATCGGTGCAAGTGACTAATCTAGGAAATGCAGAATTAGACGTTGATTGGACTTTAGAAGTACTAAGCGGGCCGTGTAATATCTCACTTATTTCAACATCTAGCAATAATTTCGCACCTGATGACGTTATTGATTTGGATATTCAAGTAATAGTTGACTCTAACTCTTCCAGCGCCGATGAATGTATTTCTAGGCTCAATGGGATCGCCTCATTTGGCGATCAACAATACGTTTCGCCTAATTTTGATTTCACTATCGGAATCGATGAGAAGGTTGAATTCGAGATAACAGGCCCTGTAGGTTCTGTAAAAGTAACTCCAGGAATGCCAACTGCATACGAACTTAGGTTGAATAACACTGGTAGTGAAGAGGTTGAATTCTTCCTTGACATCGGATCAACCTCTGGTTTAACCACTGCATTAACATCTCCTAGTGGAGTTGTAATAGGCGCAGGTTCAGTTGGTACTTGGAATCTAACAACAAATGCAGATTCGGGAATGGTCGGCGATTACAACCAAATATTCAGCGTGACTTACGGTAGTATTACTGATGAATTAACTATTGTTATAGAAGTTAATGAAGTACCTTCAGTATCTCTTACTGGTCCTTTGGATGGAAGAATTTCCATTATTCCAGGCGAATCATCATCAGTTGAATTAGAATTAACTAATATCGGTACTCAAGATTTGAACCTATCTGCCACAGTTTCAGGACTGCCTACAGGTGCTCAAGTTTCATTTGATCCAATTAGTACTGAATTAATGCCTGGCCAGTCAACTACAATCAATATGACAGTTTCACTAATCTCAACTTCAAGTTCTGGAGTCCATACAATAACAGTTAACTATGGTTCTGTAAATGCTTCTGCATCGATAAGTTTAGAGTTACAGATAGCCGACAGCGTTGGGCTAACTGTAAATTCAGTTACCAGTAGTATATCGGCAGGTCCTCTAAGTAGCGTCGATTATACCTTCGAGATAACTAATTTAGGTTCCTCTCAAGATACTTTCTTCATAGAACTTGGTTATGACAATTCCAATAATGCATCGAATTGGTACGATATTATTCTATCAACAACCTCAGTAAATCTTGAGCCATCTAACACTCTAGCTATCACAATTTCAATTAGAGAAAGGTCGATTGGAGCGCCAGCTAATGGTGTCCCCGTGACAATTCAAGTAAGCTCAACCAATGACGAAACAGTTTCTGATTTTAACACATTCAACATCATACCTATTCAGGCCAGTGCTCAACTAACAATTTTAGAAGACTACGACGGCGCTAAGCCTGGAGAAAGTGTGTCTGGTACCGTAATTGTGACAAATACGGGTTCTGGAATTGACCAATTTTTACTTTCGACACCGGGCAGTAGTTGTGGCTTATCAGAGATTTTCACACTTGATGCAGGTGCCTCCTCACAGTCATTTTCTTGGTCTTGTCAAGTTGATAATGAGTCTACTTATGGATATGAATCAATCACCTTTAGAGTTACAAGCGGTGCCAGAACTACATACGTACATGAGGAAGTTGCAACATACTTAGTCGAGCCTTCTTGGGGTAGTTCTGGAATTGTAGATTTGGCATTTGGCACTGAATATCTTTCTATGTCATCATCCGGAGGGTCATCAACCACATTTACTATCACGAATTTAGCAAATGCGCCTGTCACAGGCACAATGACCATTTTCGGTGATGATAAATCAATGTTTGATACAAGTTTAACTCCAATCAATTCTAATATTTCAACTGATACTTTCAATTTAGGAAGTGGAGAATCAATGGTCTATGAATTACTTCTTAATTCCAGAATTACGGAATCTGGATTTGCAAGTATAGTAATTTTAGCAAATGTTGAGATTGATGGCTCTTCTTATCCCGCAGAATCAAATAACCTGTCTGTAGAAATCGAAGGTCCTGAATTACCTCCTCAAGGTGTCGATTTATTATTCGGAGTGTCTTTGGATAAATCTCAAACCGTGTATACTATGTTCGGAGGTTGGATATTTTCTATTCTCTTAATATTCCTAATGGTTACACTTAGGAGACGCCGTAAAGCAAAAACAAGCAATTCGATCAACGATGATGAAATTGACGAACAAGATGTCAAACAACAGAAACCCAAGAAAGAAAAGGAAGTAAAAGCACACACGTTGGGTAAAAATGAATGTAGAATGACATCTGATAACAAGGTTATTTGTCCATCATGTGAAGCAAAACTCGGAGTCCCTAGAGGTAGCGTACCACCTTTCAAATTCACTTGTCCTAAGTGTGATAGTAAAATTAGAGTTGTAGAAAGTCAAAAATTCTAATTTATTTTTTAGTCGCTACCAAGAGAAATGCTGTGTGTCCGAATGGACCGTTTACAGGCCGTATCCCTCCCCTTGAGGCACGACCCCATGGCCTTTCAATCAATTCTCCTGCCCACTCTACAGTCAATCCATTTTCTTCACACGCTTCCCATGAAGACTCAACTTGGCTCGTTACTGGACAGTAGCAACATAACCGACCTCCAGTTTTCAAAAGACCGGCAACCGAGCCAATAGCAGATTTATGCTGAGGTAAGTCCAGGATTATTGAATCAAAATCAGATTTAATCGATTTAATTTGGTCAACCACATCCTCAATATTTCCATTTATGTGATGGTGTTTTGGGAACTCACTCAAGCATTCAGAAGCTCTCCTTAGATTTTCAAGGCCTACATTAGAGTGTTCTTCTCTTGGCTCTACGGTTAAATGGATTCCATTTTCTCCAATCACATTAGCAATGTGTAACGATAGTCCGCCACTTCCGAGTCCCGCTTCCAAGACTGAATATCCTGAACCGATTCCCATTTTTGCGATAATCATTCCAGCATCTTTGGCACTGATAGTTTGAGCCCTCCTTAACATGGATTTACTAAGTTCAGGGAGTCCAATCGGGAGGCGAACAAATGATTTATGTCCAAGCTGAATTGAATCACCCAACTGCAAGTGATTTAGCATTTCATGAGGATTGATTACTCCGATACCTTTGATCTTATGCGTTTTATCGACTAATTCGACAAGATAGGTCTTACCATCTTCCTCCTCCAACGCAACCCAATTATTGTCGCCCATACCATTCCTAGGTACACTTTTGATACAATCTTTTTTATCAATTTTGGTAATTTTTTTATTTAGTTAATTAAACTACAAATAGAGGGTTTCATATACTGACTGAGACCTCCCAGAGACATGAAGATGTCTGCTCGCGCATTGTCAGTATTTATCGTCGCAATTTTTATTGGAAGTATTATGACTTCCTTTACCAGTGATTTGAATGAAAAACAGCAAGTTGAACTGGAAGACTCAGAAGTAATTTTTGAGGCACAATCTCCGGGGCACAACGTGTTTTTACAATACATTTCGTCTGATAATTGCTACTATTGTTATACGTCCGGTGGAGGCTCAGAATCTGCTCACAATTTAAAAATGTCAAATCCTGATGAATTCGTCTACATTACCTACAGCTCAGCTTCGTATTATTCACCATCACCAGGTGCGCCTGGTACTAACGATGCACGTTCTGGAAACGTTGCTCCAATATTTGCTATGGACCACCTTGGCGAATCCGGTGGAGCACCTACTGGATACATGGGCGATTCCGACCCTGAACTCAGTGGAAGTGATGGACAAGGCACCAGATATGATTCGGCATTCTCAGCTGGAGGATACATGGCTTCAACAGTTAATGATTATCAAATCAATGTTATGCAGGCGGTCAACCCTTCGAATAGTAATAATGTCGATATTACAATGGAGGCAAGTTACATTGGCTCCGGTAGTGCCCCGACATCAACTGTTCTCTATGCAGCCGTAACTGAAGAAAAGTGTGCCTATACATACAGTGATGGCTCATATGCTCACAACTGCTGGAGAGCTTGGCTACTTAACGGGAATTCATATGCAACTCAGTCTGGTATTACCGGCGGAGGTACTGGCTTTGTAAACATGGATCTTTCTAGAGGCCCACACACTGAGACTTGGACAGTTCCAGCCAGTCTGGCCAGAGCCCGTGGAGGTCAATCTGGTATCAACAACATGCTAACAATCGGGGCGATATATGATTCTTGGAGTACATCTTCTCATAACGCTGATGTCTTTGCAGTTTCAGACAGCACAATGGGTCCAAAAATGGATTTGGCAGTATTTGACGTAAGTTTGTCCAACCCTGCTTCGAATGATGGATACATTAACGGAGATCAAGTTACAGTTACTGCTACTGCCAAGAATGTAGGAGGGTTGGATTATACCGATGGAGGAACTTTGGAAATAGTTTACTTAGATACGGGGAATCCAATTGTGGTGGGTTCGAAATCCCTAACCAATTTAGTTACTCAGGCAACAATGTCCCACTCTGCAACAGTTGACACATCATCGTTACCTTCTAATGCATGGAAAACCAGTTTCGGTGCTAGACTTACTGGCTTGACTGGAGATGGCTTGGTAAGTAATAATCTAAAGGTTGAAGACCTAAATCATGACAGACCTCCTCTGGCTAAACAGGCAACTGTCAGCGGTAACAATGTAATTGAAAGAGGTTCGATTTTCAAGGTAATCGCTAAAGGTTCCGCAGATGATAATGTCGATACTATTGATTCTATGACTTTTGAACTTGAGGTATCTCCTGCTGGACTCAATCTATGGGACGGTTCAATTGATAGCGGAGGCAACGTAATTGTTAATGCTGGAACTACCAATGAAGGCCGTGAGTATGTTATGACCCCTACCATGGAGATGGTTTCTGGATGGTATGACCTGCGTTCTAGAACTCTAGACGGTAGAGGCCAAACCAGCGATTGGAGAGTTACTTCTAATGCTTTTGAGTTAGCCAATGGAATTCCACAAATTATCGCTGAGGATTTAGGTTCTGTATTTTGTGACCAGTTAACATCGATAGACTTAACCGGTCACGTTAATGATCCTGAGACTCCGCTATCTGATTTAATCATTGACTCTGACCATCAATCATTCATATCTTGGAATCCTTCCACTACCTCCATCGATGTCAAATTTGCTTACAATGAAGTTCAAGGTTGTCCGATTGGCGTGAAGAGTATGTTGATTACTATCGATGATGGTGCAGACTACTCTTCTCAAGGAGTATTACCATCTGGGACCTTGAAATTCAATGTTATCGAGAATGGACAACCTAGGTGGAATGGTTTACCTACTCAAGTAGTTGATGAGCAAGGACCTGATTCAGATGGAACGTTGATGTTACTTCCGTTTATCTCTGATACTGATTCAAACGGACAGTCCTCAGATTCTTCGTTGCTAACATTCTCCGTAGTTGATAATACTAATCCTGATATAATCACCGCTACATTGATTGGCTCCGTTTTAGGTTTTGAATCTGCAAATGATGATGCTAATGGCCAATCTACAATTACCGTGAGGGCATGTGATACAGACCAAGAGTGCTCTGACCAGTCAGTCATCGTCCAAATTAATGCAATTAATGATGCACCCAGGATGGATATCTCCGGTTTAGAAATGATTTCTCTAAAGGCGAATACTCAAATGTCAATTGATATTTCTTCAAGAATATCTGATGTAGATGATTCCAGTGATAAAATAACCACCTTGATTTCCTCCAGCATTCCTGGAAGTGCTCAGTATATACGGTCTTCAGGAATGCTTAATTTGCAGTTCAGTGAAGTAGGTACTCATGTTGTGACTATTGAAGTTAGAGACACTTATGATGTGAACAAATATAATCTGACCATTGATGTGTATGATTCAATTCCATTTATCATTTCAAAGACAGATTCTGAATCTGCGCATATGATTGTTACATTCACTGATTTATACATTTCACAAACCCCGAATGTTGACATGCAATTAAGCAACAGCGCACCAACATTTACCTCGATTACTGTTGTTTGGACAATTTGCGGCGGTGGGGTTTGCGATGGTGCCTGGTCTTACGATTTAGAGGTTTCAAAATCTGCATCAGGCTGGCAGACTCCTCTCAACATACTCTTAATAGGTGGTGAAGAAGGTGAATTGGCTAGGCCTAACGGATTTAATGAATTGGATTACGTTTCGCTGACCATAAATGCTGTCGATAGCGATTCGAATAACTACAAAACGCAAACTCCTGTAAGGTGGGATGTAATTGAACCGCTACCTAAGCCTGCTGACATGGACGAACAAACCTTGACAAATCGAATATCTGTTCTTGAGCAAAGAATCGATGCGATTAAATCTCAAATTGAATCTGAGTCTGGAGATACTAGTGATCTTGAAGTCCAGTTATCTAATTTCCAAACCGAATATGAGGAAGCATGTAACGACCCAAGAGTTCAATGCACATCTGATTCCACCGGTAGCAGTGCAACAGATGAGGCTTCAAGTAAAGATAACACATTGATGATAGCTGCAATTATTGGTGCAGTAATTATTTTTGCACTATTGGGTGGATTATTCTTCATGCGTGGAGGCAGAACTGAAGACACTTTGGAAGGGTTCAAGTGGGCCGATACTACCTTGCCAGCAAGAGACATGGTTGCTAACTCAATGTATGGTGGAACACAGCAAATGTTCCAACAACCTCTTCAAACCCCACAACAAAATCACAATCCTGCATACGCTGCAACTTATCACCAACCAGCTCCTGTTCCAGTTCAACCAGTTGCTCCTATCATTCCTGCTGCAGGACCACCGCTACCGCCTGGTGGACTTCCAGCCGGATGGACTATGGAGCAGTGGAATTACTATGGTCAACAGTATCTTGATAGAATGAATAATCAATGAGGTTGACGTATTTTTGATTGTTTTTGTATTGTAAACCCATAAAGGGGAGAAGTGTGGAGGGATAGTTGTGTCGGACGATTCTGTTAACGAGGCTGATGTTGTCAGCGAAGAGGAAGTCACTGTGTGGGCTCCTGAACCAACTGGCACTGATGAAGTCTTGAAACAAAGTGTTGAAGAGTGGATAAATTCAGTGAATTTCGAGACCACTGAAGATGTTCCTATTCCAGAAAATCTTGTCGACCAAGTTATTGGACAAGAAGCGGGTTCCATTGTAATCAAGAAAGCCGCAGAGCAAAGAAGACACATGCTCATGATTGGAGACCCAGGTACTGGAAAGTCCATGCTTGCTAGGTCCATGACTGATTTACTCCCTAGGGACGTATTAGAAGATGTCTTGGTCTATCCAAATGAAGATGATGAGAACGAACCAAGAGTTAGATGTGTTCCTGCTGCACGTGGTGAAAGAATCGTAAAAATGCAAAAAGAGGCAATTAGGCAACAAAGAGAAAGATCTCAAAAGATGCTTTTAATCGCATTTGCTGCTATTGGTTTTCTGCTTATTATCGCAACTCTTCAAAGTGGAGACATCATTACCTTACTATTCGGTGGATTCCTGCTGATGTTTGGATATATGTTTATTCGAGGTAGGCTAGGGGCTTCAGATGAAAGTAGAATCCCTAAAGTCTTAGTAAAACATGATCCGAATGAATTACCTCCATTTGTTGATGCTACTGCGACTCTATCAGGATCTCTCCTTGGAGACGTACGTCACGACCCATTCCAGTCTGGTGGAATGGAAACCCCCGCACATGACAGAGTAGAGCCTGGAGCAATACATCGTGCCCACAAGGGTGTATTGTACATCGATGAGGTTAACTTGCTTCGGTTAGAAGAGCAGCAAGCCTTGTTGACGGCAATGCAAGAAAGAGCATTCCCAATTTCAGGTCGTTCGGAAAGATCGTCCGGTGCATTAACTAAAACAGAACCAGTTCCGTGTGATTTCATTTTGATTGCAGCAGGTAATTTAGATGCGATTCAAGGAATGCACCCTGCTTTGAGAAGCAGAATTAGAGGTTATGGCTACGAAGTTTATGTCAATTCTGAGATGCCTGACACATCTAAGAATCGCCGTAGATTAATCAGATTCATCGCTCAAGAAGTTACTCGAGATATGGGTACAACAAGAGAAATTCCTCACTTTGAAAAGAGTGCAGTCGCTATGATTCTAAGAGAGGCTCAAAGAAGAGCGGGACGTCGTGGAAAACTATCTCTCCGCCTTAGAGAACTTGGTGGTCTGGTTAGAATTGCCGGAGATTTGGCTGGTGAAGAAGGGTCTGCATACACAACTGCCGCTCACGTTCTAGGTGCTAGGAACATTGCCAAGCCTCTAGAACAACAAGTTGCCGACAGAATGATTGAGAGAAGAAGAGATTATTCACTAATTGTAAATTCTGGTGAAAGAGTTGGTAGAGTAAACGGTTTAGCAGTTCTTGGAGCTAATTCTGGACTTTCTGACTTTAGTGGGATCATGCTTCCTGTTGAAGCACTTGTAACACCTTCTCAAGGTGGTGGAGGAAAGATTCACGCCACTGGAGGACTTTCAGACCTAGCCAAGGAGAGCGTAACCAACGTCAGCGCAGTCATCAAAAAATTAACTGGTAAAGATATTTCAGATTATGATATTCATATTCAGTTTGTCGATACTCACGGTGTTGACGGAGATTCTGCATCAATAACTATCGCAACTGCCGTAATTTCTGCACTTGAGGATATTCCTATTCGTCAAGACTTGGCAATGACAGGTTCGTTATCAGTTCGAGGAGAAGTTCTACCTATTGGGGGAGTAACTGCAAAGATTGAGGCAGCAGCGGGCTCTGGAATCAAGAAGGTAGTTGTTCCAAGATCTAATATGCAAGATGTCTTGTTGGATGATAAATACAAGGATATGATCGAAGTCGTTGCTGTTGATTCTCTTGATGAGGTCATGAAACATGCTTTGATTAAGCATGAACATAAGGAGAGCCTAGTTGAAAGATTAAGTTCGGTAATTGATATCTTAACTCCTGAGGTCAGCAAAAAGTCTCCTTCAGCTTGATTCAATCGAATCTAACTGACAACTTCGACCATGGAGAGGCAATCAATGAGTGAGACCAGAAAAGATGTCAGTAAAGGGGCATTATTGGTCTTATTTCTTGTT
>PBWC01000091.1 GCA_002729095.1 Methanobacteriota archaeon | reverse complement strand
TGGAACCGATCAGGATTTAATAATTGTTTCTGGTGCAGGAGATGTAAGTATCGGTTCTATTGGAACTACTTCTTCCGCTACAAACCTTAAGAAAATTGAGATCGACCAGGCTAATGGACAAACAGGGACAATCGCCATTGGAAATATTGGATCAAGTACTTACGCTGGAGCAGATGGTGCAGTTTTAATAGGTGGTATCAACTCAGGAACGGTTACTTTAAGTGGCACCATTTATAACTTTGACAGTACTGTCGCTTTCCAGGCAGCGGCCGCAGGTAGTTCTCAAGACATTAAGCTCACAGGATCTAGTCCTACTATTAAGACAAGTGATGACACAATCACATTTGAAACTGGAGTAGTCTATTTAGACGATGGAACCACAACAATTAATTCAAATGGAGCGGCGATCACCTTAACTGAAGTCCGTGGTAATACTACTGGCCAAAACGAACAACTTGTAGCAGATGCCGGATCATCTGCCACTGATGCGACAGTATCAGTAGCTGCAATAGGTGCAGATCTTGCCATATCTCATATCACGTTAGACGGTCCAGATGGAGTTACTTTGAATGGAGCTATTAAAACTGCTTCTCAAACAGGATCGCATCTTACAGTCACAGGAGATGTAACTCTTGGAGCTGCCGTTACGATTACTACTGATTCCGGTGGACCTGCTGCCAAAGATGGAAATGTAACATTCAATGACGCTATTGATGGTGCTTATGCCCTAACCATTGACTCAGGAGACGGAGATGTCAAATTACAAGGCATCGTTGGAGGAGGATCTGCAACTGGCCTTACTGGCTTATCAATTAATGCAGGTGACGAAACAGGAACTATTGAGATAACTGATATTGGAGATTCTGATAGTCTTGGAGTCTCAGGAACAGTTGATATCGGTAACAGTGCGACTGCAACACTAACTCTTGATGGAACTAACTACTACACTGATTCTGGTGCAGGTGGAACAACTTTTGAAGCTAGTTCTAGTGGAAGTGGAATTCTGATAACAGCAGCTAGTCCTGACATTTCTACAAAGAATGATAATCTTACCTTTAAGACTGCTGATATTACCTTAAGTACTGCAGGAACAACAACAATTGATACTAACCACACAACAGCCACAGGAGGAGGAGCTCTAACTATTGAAGGAGCGATTAATTCAACTAATAATCAGGCAGAGGATTTAATAATCAATGCTGGTAGCGGCAAGATCACGTTACAAGGTGCAATTGGAGCAGGAACTAATGGCGAAGTTGCAGACTTAACTATTGGATCAGGTGGAACTGGAGCTATTGATGTGTTCCAGATAGGAGGAAGTAATGCCGGTGCATCCGGATCAACAGCTATAGGTAATACCAGTACAACAACATTGACTCTGGATGGAACAATTTATAAGACAACGGGATCGCAGACTTATACAGCGGCGTCAGGAGGAAATAACATTGTAGTTGCTAGCCCTTTAAGTGGTACTGCCTCCGATGATGCAGTGGCAATCACAACATCTAATGCAGCTGTGGAGTTCCTATCCTCAGATGTAACTTTAAATAATGAGAGTTCCACCACAATAACCACTGGAGGGGGAGCTGTTACCTTTGGAGCTACTGGAGCACTCGTTGATATAGAAACTGATGGAAATGATGACGACACTTTGATTATTGCTTCTGGGGCAGGGGATGTAACCTTCTGGGGAACAATTGGTGCATCTGAAGAGCTAGGTGGTTTGGATGTTAACGCTACAACTGCTGGTACTGGAGATATCACATTTAAGACCAATATAGGAACAAGCGGCGTCAATGATCATGGAGTCGTAGGTACAACTAGCATTGGTACTGCAACAGGAGCATCTACAGATACTGAGAATGTACATTTCTTGGGAACTTTTTATGGGTTTGATGGTGGCGTAACAACAATTGCCGCAGATGCAACCGTTGGTAGTGATCCCGTTGATGACGAAACTATTGAAGTTGGAAGTGGAAGTGCTGTTACCTTTAAAGCTGATACTGATGCCCTAACCTTTGTCGGAGGTAAGCTTGATCTTGCAAACGGTTCTAACCTAACGATCAATACATCTAATGGAAATGTAACTGTTACAGGTGTTGCAGGTCACAGTGACGAGACAGTAACTATAGAAGCCNNCNCTGGTTCTATTACTATTGGAGCAATTGGAGACAGTAGTCATGCCCAGATCCATGAGGTAGATCTTGATGGAGGCGGAGGAATAACACTAACTGGAAATATTTATACATCCGGACTTGATGCTGGTACTAATGCAGCAACCAAGGGAGCACATGTCAATTTTGGTGATCCAGTAACAATTAGCGGAACAGTGNNCATTGATACTGATAACANTACTGCTGATTATGATGGAGATATTACATTTACCACCTCAATTGATGGTGCAGATNCAACAACAGATAACTTGACAATAGAAGGTGGNGATGGATCAATCACTCTTGTAGCAATAGGAGCTACTAAAGAATTAGAAGGCTTGACTATNAATNCNNNAANNACAGNTACGTCTGCATTAACNNTNCCAAATATTGGANCTGGAGCAATAAATTNANCAACTGGAGCTGGAGTTNCTGGAAATGTGGNNATTGGTAATGCGAATACAACCTCAATCACGTTGANTGGACTTATCTATAGTGTNGANGGAGATATAACCNTAACAACAACAGCNGGTGATACANCNAATCACGANATCAATATTACTGGAGGANNTGNANCTANCAGANCCATTTATTGCAACAGNCGGAGGTGACATCTCATTTGTTGGAGGTGAAGTAGAGTTNGCAAATAATTCCAACTTAACAATCAATTCCAATAGANTNGCTGCAACAACATCAACTGCCTCAGGAAATATAAGTATTGCCAAAGGAATTGACGGAACTAGTGATGAAGATTTAACTATTACTACAACTGCTAACGGAACAGGAACAATCAGCCTAGGACCCGTTGGGCCAGGAACCTTTACAACAGCTCAGAATAATGCTTCTGAGATCAATACCTTGACGGTGACAGGTGCTGGAGCGATAACTCTAAATGGAGATATCCAAACATCTGATTTAGCGACTGCTGAAGTTTCTATTACCGGTAATGTTGTTCTAACTAGTGATAGTGACAATGCCATCACAATCGATACTGATACAAACAATGATGGAGATGTAACCATCAGCGGTAGCGTTATCGGAACTGATGGAACCGATCAGGATTTAATAATTGTTTCTGGTACAGGAGATGTAAGTATCGGCAGTATTGGAACTACTTCTGCCGCTACAAATGTACGTAAGATTGAGATTAATAAGGCTGACACTACCAATACAGGAGCAATCTCTATTGGAAATATTGGAGTTGGAGGTGCTTCTGGTTATGCTGGAGCAGATGGAGCAGTTTACATAGGTGGTGCCGACTCAGGAACGATTACTTTAAGTGGAACTATTTATCACTTTGACAGTACTGTAGCTTTCCAGGCAGCCGCTGCTGGTTCCAATCAAGATATTAAGCTCACAGGAGCTAGCCCTACTATTGAGACAAGTGATGACACAATCACATTTGAAACTGGAGTAGTCTATTTAGATGATGGAACTACAACAATTAATTCAAGTGGAGCGGCGATCACCTTAACTGAAGTCCGTGGTAATACTACTAACAAGGACGAACAACTTGTAGTAGATGCCGGATCAAGTGCCACTGATGCGACAGTATCAGTAGCTGCAATAGGTGCAGATCTTTCCATATCTCATATCACGTTAGACGGTCCAGATGGAGTTACTTTGAATGGAGCTATTAAAACTGCTTCTCAAACAGGATCGCATCTTACAGTCACAGGAGATGTAACTCTTGGAGCTGCCGTTACGATTACTACTGATTCCGGTGGACCTGCTGCCAAAGATGGAAATGTAACATTCAATGACGCTATTGATGGTGCTTATGCCCTAACCATTGACTCAGGAGACGGAGATGTCAAATTACAAGGCATCGTTGGAGGAGGATCTGCAACTGGCCTTACTGGCTTATCAATTAATGCAGGTGACGAAACAGGAACTATTGAGATAACTGATATTGGAGATTCTGATAGTCTTGGAGTCTCAGGAACAGTTGATATCGGTAACAGTGCGACTGCAACACTAACTCTTGATGGAACTAACTACTACACTGATTCTGGTGCAGGTGGAACAACTTTTGAAGCTAGTTCTAGTGGAAGTGGAATTCTGATAACAGCAGCTAGTCCTGACATTTCTACAAAGAATGATAATCTTACCTTTAAGACTGCTGATATTACCTTAAGTACTGCAGGAACAACAACCATTGATACTAACCACACAACAGCCACAGGAGGAGGAGCTCTAACTATTGAGGGAGCGATTAATTCAACTAATAATGAGGCAGAGGATTTAGTAATCAATGCTGGTAGCGGCAAGATCACGTTACAAGGTGCAATTGGAGCAGGAACTAATGGCGAAGTTGCAGACTTAACTATTGGATCAGGTGGAACTGGAGCTATTGATGTGTTCCAGATAGGAGGAAGTAATGCCGGTGCATCCGGATCAACAGCTATAGGTAATACCAGTACAACAACATTGACTCTGGATGGAACAATTTATAAGACAACGGGATCGCAGACTTATACAGCGGCGTCAGGAGGAAATAACATTGTAGTTGCTAGCCCTTTAAGTGGTACTGCCTCCGATGATGCAGTGGCAATCACAACATCTAATGCAGCTGTGGAGTTCCTATCCTCAGATGTAACTTTAAATAATGAGAGTTCCACCACAATAACCACTGGAGGGGGAGCTGTTACCTTTGGAGCTACTGGAGCACTCGTTGATATAGAAACTGATGGAAATGATGACGACACTTTGATTATTGCTTCTGGGGCAGGGGATGTAACCTTCTGGGGAACAATTGGTGCAACTGATGAGCTAGGTGGTTTGGATGTTAACGCTGCAACTGCTGGTACTGGAGATATCGTATTTAAGACCAATATAGGAACATCCGGCGGAAATGATAAAGGAGTCGTAGGTACAACTAGTATTGGTACTGCAACAGGAGCATCTACAGATACTGAGAATGTACATTTCTTGGGAACTTTTTATGGGTTTGATGGTGGCGTAACAACAATTGCCGCAGATGCAACCGTTGGTGATAGTGCTCCCGTTGACGAAAATATTGAAATTGGAAGTGGAAGTGCTATTACCTTTAAAGCTGATGGTGAAGCCCTAACCTTTGTCGGAGGTAAGCTTGATCTTGCAAACGGTTCTGACCTAACGATCAATTCAGGTGGTGGAGATGTAACTGTTACAGGTGTTGCAGGTCACAGTGACGAGACAGTAACTATAGAAGCCGGTGCTGGTGCTATTACTATTGGAGCAATTGGAGACAGTGGTCATCTCCAGATCCATGAGGTGGATCTTGATGGAGGCGGAGGAATAACACTAACTGGAAATATTTATACATCCGGACTTGATTCTGGTGGTAATGCAGCAACCAAGGGAGCACATGTCAATTTTGGTGATCCAGTAACAATCAGCGGAACAGTGGTCATTGATACTGATAACAGTACTGCTGATTATGATGGAGATATTACATTTACCACCTCAATTGATGGTGCAGATTCA
>PBWC01000060.1 GCA_002729095.1 Methanobacteriota archaeon | reverse complement strand
ACGGTAGAGAAGGCGATTATGTCTTCGGTGCTAACGTTGCAGGTTTCCTCAAGATTGCTGAGGCAATGCAAGCACAAGGAATAGTCTGATTTTCTAATCACTCAATGCTTAGAGCCTCATACAGAGGGTAGCGTTCCGACTGGCCCACTGAAAGCCCTTCCAACTGCTAACAAGAATGCAAAGGGGTTTCGGATAACCCCTTGCAACTTCATGGGAATGATATGTCTGTTGTTCTTATCTCCCTTTGGAGAATCGTTGTGATTTTTATTTAGATCCTGTTTTGTTGGGATAATTATCATATGAAATGACTATTGGTTCAGTTTGTGTCTGTCAAAAGGTTACCGATTGGTGTCATTTTGGGTGCAGTATTTGCCTCAATAACTGTCCTTTAT
This sequence comes from Methanobacteriota archaeon, assembly GCA_002729095.1. Lineage (GTDB taxonomy): Archaea > Thermoplasmatota > Poseidoniia > Poseidoniales > Poseidoniaceae > MGIIa-L1. The sequence continues at coordinate 24,080 of PBWC01000060.1, read as the reverse complement.
TGGTGGCTTAATTTTGCGTTTTCTGATTCAGAAAGTGAGACTGATGAAACCATTGTACTTTCTATCCTAGTTATTTATCTTCTCTATTTGATAAAATATTTCGTGGCAAATGAAGGTAGAAGGTATACTGTTTCCGCCTTTTCGATATCTGCCACATTGTCAAGTTTTGCTTGGGGTTACTATGATTCACAAGTCGGAGGTTGGTTTTGGAATGATGATTGGATTTTGGAAGATGCGCTCATGGCATCGATTAGACCACCAATTATTCTCATGTTAATGAACGAAGTTACTGGAATGATAATTCGTGTGTTTAACGAGACCACGTCTGTCAGACAAAATCATCCAACTTCGATGATACGAATCGGTCTTGTAGCATCTCTGCCGCTTTGTGTTGCCGCACCACTAGGTGTGTTTATTCTAATCCCTACGCTTGCGATTTTCTTTATTTTTTATTGGGCATCTACAGATACTCCATCAATCCTTATTGGCCATTGAATCCTTGTAAATCTTAAAATTCCTTTCCGAAGCCTCATTATACCCACTGTACTAGCACCACATACAAGGGTACCCTTCATCGGAAAACAAACCCAAGGGTGTTGGATGGGATAGCATAAGTAGGACTGCCTTTTGTGTGTAATTATGGCGAGTTATCATGCATATTGGACAATTGATAACGTAAGGATGGCTGAAAACACTCCAAACTGGAGTCATGCTTGTTGGGGTTCTAATCGTGAAAATTTTTCAACGATGTTTGAAGCGGGCGATGTAATTTACTTCTCAACGATTGATGAAGGAGGTCAGCATTCTTTGTTTTCGAAATTAGTATTGGATAGATTCACAGGAACGAGAGACCAAACAGAACCGTTAATCCCATTCTCATTAACAAATGTTCCATTTGATTCATATTGGATGGGAAAGAAACCATGGAGCACATTGTTTGATATTCCATTCAAAGAACTCGCATTAACTTTGGATTTTGCTTCAGGTAATAAGTTGCCGCCCGATTATACAGGTCAACATCTACAATCGATTAGAGAGTTGACATCCGATGATGTGCTTGCGATTGAAGAATTAATTGAGGCATACATTGGATAAGTCTAATGTTCAAACAAATCAATTCGGATATGTTGGAAGGGGCTATCCGAACCCCAACCAACAGGAAGAAGTCGTTGGAAGGGCTTTGCGTGAGTCTGTTTGTTCGCTACCCTTCGCATGGGAGGATACAAAGGGGTGCCATTGATGTCAGAGACTCACTTTTCTTTATCATAAAGTTCAGAATAAAATGACTTCATGATTTCTAATGCACCCCAGTTCCCATCAGTTTCAATAATATTTAATTTAGTCAATATCATAATCAAAATCCCTAAAACAATACAAACAATAGGAATCCCAACAATGACTGCGATACCTGCAAGCAACGTAAATTCATATGCAGAGAAGAGACCATATTTACTAACTGTGAATATTAGAATTATTATAAACAACGGAATAGAAATTATCCATATTAGATTGGTCATTTGTTCTAATTTCAGTACCATCAATTCTTTATCTTCCACAGACATCGTATTCTAGACTGACATAAATCCTTTTCCAACTATAACTAACTCAAATAGCAAGCAAGAAGAGACATCATCGGACCGTACTAAGGATTCATCCGATTACCCTTAGCAATTACATGAGAATAAAATGGGCGCAATGGGCCCATTGAACCCTAACCACTAATCAGGGTAGATTATTCAAGCCAGTAGAACTTCATTTATCATGGTCAATAGCCCAATGACTAGTGCAAGAGCAAGCAATCCGAAGGTGAATTTACCACCATCTTCTAGAGGCTCTCCCATAAATGTCATATCGTCTTCCATACCTTCGTCTTTAAGCCTGTAATAACTGATTAGAACTAGTAGCATTACCAGAGGTATCGTCAAAACATCCATTTTGTTTGCATCACTTGTTGTACGGGCTAAGCCAGCAACTAATCCAATGTAAGTGGTCACTGTAACTGACACGAATGCTATTGCAGATGGATGCATAACAGCCCACTTGCCCTTTGCTCCATCTGTCAGAACCAATGCAGACCATAGCGTGTAAATCAGAATTAATGATCCAGATACAGATACAGTGGTCGGGAAAGGAGCCCCTAAACCTTCAGAGGCATCTAAAAGACCAACCCAAGCCTCTTCTGCCGGGAAACCCTCAGAAATGACACTGTCTGGCGTGAAGACCATTCGTAGTGAATAGTATAATCCAGATAGAACGAGTAGAATTAATGCCACCATTGCAATCTTGTCATTAACTTTCAAACCAGGCTTATAATCCGACAAACCTTCATTTACGCCTTCGTCTCTCAATAAGAAGTAGGCTACAGCATAAACAAGGGTTACGAAGATTGAGACGTATTTTGGAGTCTCACTTGCTGCACTTTCCGAATTCCAGTTCATCCAGATACAAACAGTCATTGTGACCATACCTACTAATACTGGTAGCATAATTGTCCATTTCCCCTTCGCACCTTCAAACAAGATTAGCATAGTTGAAATGAAAATACCGAAGAATAGTACGCCATTAAATCCAGTTTCAATACCACCCATTCCGTATGCAACATCATCAGTCATTCCTCCTAGGCCGTTGTCAATAAGAGCAAATCCTGTATCTCCTCCAGTTACATATTCGATTGAAAAGAACATGAAGCTAATCGAGTATAATAATAATAGAAATGCAGAGAGTCCTAGGCATACTTTTGCGGGCATTGATTCAATTTTAAACATCTTAATCGATTATTGCAGGTTAGTCCAACCTTTAATGATGATGCCTGCAANCAGTAAAATATGGCCAAAATTAAAGATTTGCGCATTTNTCAATANTAGCATTANANTNGTAATAANTTTACATTGGCACCNTTNTTGANTCTTACTAGCCACCGCTTGANTTTATTCACTACCGATTATTCCTATGAANNATGAGAATTGTCACTTGGAATGTAAATGGCATTCGGGCTGCGATTAGAAAAGGCATTGATGAGTATTTTGAATCGATGAATGCGGATATTTGGATGTTGCAAGAAGTGAGAGCACTACCAGAACAACTCCCTAAGGATTGGGACTGGCCTGAAGGATATTCNATTCATTTACATGCTGCTGAAAAAAAGGGTTATTCGGGAGTTGCAACAATGTCAAAAACTCCTCTGGAAGTATTAGAAATTGGTAAAGGTGGAAGTANGGACCCAGATGATTTAGAAGGNAGAGTAATCACTTCTAAACATGGAGACATTATCTGTATAAACACTTATCTTCCTAGCGGTTCAAATAAGGCGGAGAGGCAGGAATTCAAGGAAGCATGGATGCAGGAATGGAGGGAATTCATAACTCCATATCTCAATCTAGAAACACCGGTAATTGTGTGCGGAGATCTTAACATCGCACACACGGAAGACGATATCTGGAATCCAANAGGCAATGCTAAGCAAAGTGGATTTTTACCCCAAGAAAGAGAGTGGTTTACTAGTTTGTTAAACGATGGGTGGCATGATGCTTTTAGAGAATATGTCGGAGAAGGAGTGAAGACTTATTCTTGGTGGTCAAATCGAGGCCAAGCAAGAATCAAGGATAGAGGTTGGCGAATCGATTACTTCTTACTCAATGATGCAGCAAATAGTAGGGTAAAATCAGTGTCAATCAATCGTCAAGGCGGACTAGATGTGTCAGACCATGCACCAGTAATTCTAGACTTGTGAAATTGCTANGATGAAATTATGTTTCTCTTCTTCCAGTGATAATTATCGCCGAAAGGAGTGCAACTAAAACACTAATTAGACCAAATCCAGGAGTGTCTTCGCTCCCTCCTTCAATTTGATTAATAGAGCATCCAGTTTTATCGGTAAATTCGTTTTCCNTGGTGTCNGGGCATTCATCGAGCTCATCTATCACTCCGTCGTTATCACTATCATTCCAGGGGCTAGAATTATCAATAATCATTCCATCTTCAGTTAGAACATAGTGGCAAACCTCATCAGATGANGAGAAAGCACCTCCTTCTTCTAAGGTTAATGTAACTTCAAGACAATANTTGCCGCTATTGGAAAAGTTGACATTGTGGTCTTCGACCCAATTCCAACATTCATTTTCATATGGACTTTTGAGCTGCCATTGGCAATAAATTGAATCTACCATAATTAATTCATAAGAGCCCCAGTAATCACTACCAATTCCATATCCAAAATATGGATCCAATATGAAGGAATCATTTGCTAATGACAAACCATCACCATCGGTTAAATCCCAGGACAGGATATANTCAGTATAACTTGCATTTTGAATTTTGATATCCCAGCTTACAAGTTCGCCGATTTCATATTGAGTTTTAGTACCCATCCCCATCTCGAATTCTTCAACCCATTCTTCTCCATATATTTCCTCACATTCCCACTGCTCCGAAATCCAAGGCGCATCAGGGCAACCACCAACCATCATCGGCTCTTCTTCAGTTAGTTCAATGTAAATATCACCGGTTGCGTAAACGTCGTGACATACTTGATCAGAGGATGAGAAATCATCGCCATTAGCCAATGTTATAGATACCTCAAAACAATAAGTTCCAGCGGAGTAAAAGTCATTATCGTCGATAAATTTGTCATACCAATTCCAACATTGGTATTCATCAACGCTGTTAAGATCCCATTGACAGTTCTCATTATCTACTTCAAATTGATATAAGAAACCCCAATTATTGTTAACAGGCATTGGATTAGAATCATATGGGTTCCAGTTGAATGAATCATTTGCTAGTGACAAACCCTCTCCATCAGTTAAATCCCAGGACAGGATATAATCAGTATAACTTGAATTATGAATTTGTATATCCCAAGTTACCAGTTCGCCGATTTCATATTGAGTTTTAGTACCGATTCCCATTTCGAATTCTTCAACCCAATCATAACCCATCTCTTCGCATTCCCATTGTTCCGATATCCAAAGCGCATCAGGGCAACCACCAACCATCATCGGTTCTTCTTCAGTTAGTTCAATGTAAATATCACCGGTTGCGTAAACGTCGTGACATACTTGATCAGAGGATGAGAAATCACCGCCATTAGCCAATGTAAGTGTCACCTCAAAACAGTAATTTCCTGTATCCCAAAATTCACCACCACCGATTAAGAAATCACTCCAATACCAGCAATTGCCTTCAAATGGGTCTGTTAAACCACATTGCAAACCATAGTTTGTGACCTCTATTATGGAAAGATAATCATTTGTGTTAAAGACAAATGAATCAAATGCCAGTACCACATTGGTTTCGTTATACACTGCCCAAGATAATTCATAGTCAGTGTAACTTAAGTTATCTATGTTAATGTTCCATTGAATGTCTTCACCAACAACATATTCGGTCTTTTCTAACCATCCCCATTCCCATTCCTGCCAAGAACCGCCTGAATTTTCACAAGTTTCTTGGTCTTCAATTTCGGGGAAATCATCACACCTTCCTACAAGTATATTTTCCCCCTGTTCCAATTCTATAGTTACATCTCCAACCGCAACGATTTCAAAACATGAACTAGAATTATCGACGATTAACTGGGTTTCAGACAATGTTAGGTTTGCTTCTATACAATAATCACCTTCGGCAAAATCACTTGGCTGGTTAAATCGCTGAATGGTTTGACTATCGACTAACCAAATTTCATCGGCCCAGTATGGAGAATTCCAATATTCAATTTCTTCTGAACCAGCCATAATTTCAACTCCATCTTCATAGATTAATCTCCAGTGTATTTCGTAATTTTCTTCAATCAAATTATCAGCAATCATCTCAATTTCGATAACATCTCCGACATAATAAGTCATATCTTCAAAATTCGACTCTGTATTTATTGATAGATTGCCAGTGGGCGTAACTGGGGTTAAAATTTGAAAGCAGTAATTATGAACGGCTAAACTTGAACCATCCGAAACGAATAATTCCCCGTCAACACAGTAATTTCCGACTCCTAAACGGCTAAGCGTAATCCTTGATTCATTGTAATACCAACCCATGGCCGGTGGGGCAATATTAGTCCAATTACTAGTAGTTCCACCATATATCTCATAACCATCTTCGTTAGTAATACTATAGTTGGCAAAGTAGGTGACATTCGAGGCTAATTGGCTACCGCTAACCACTATATCGATAGTATCGCCGAAGTAAAAGTCATAATCGCCATTATGGTTTTCACCAAATATATACAAGTCTCCTGAATAGATTATTGTGAAACAAAATGAGTCAGAATAAAGCTTCTGGCCAGAATTTGAATCATATAATGCTCCTAGCATACAATAGTCATCCAAATCTAAAGGTGGATTTGAGAATTCAATTCCGTTATTTGCCAAGCCATTGTATGTAGTACCCGAATTTTGCGTCCACGCATGTGTGCCGCGATCAATTCGAACTCCACTTCTTGTTGTTAATTCCCAAGCGATTTCATAGGATTCTCCAACTGTTAAATCATATGCGCCAATATACGCCCAAGTCCCACCACGATAGTAGTGATGTACTTGCGGGACATTAATTGCTATACTCGGGGTATTTGAGCCTGTNAACATCTCATCATCGTTATTCTCTAATATTGAATCATTCAACGCTTTATGATTATAATCTATCATTTCAANAGGGATTGAAAATAGAAAAATGGNAACCATAANCCAAGCAATATTTCTNATCNAGTTACTTCTAGTCATGAGGCTAGGACATANTGGTGAAATATAATAGTAATCCAACTACTCTTCTTCAATTTTAGACATTTTNATCAATAANTCATCGACAGAATCTCTCAATCCTTGTAGAGTAGAATGATTTACTGATATTATCAATTTGACATTTTTATCAACTTCATNTATTTCAGTCACATAGCCATGCATAGACGCAGCGGCTAACAATTCTGCTCCCAAATTTGAATCGCCGGACCATTCGACAGTAGCACGATAAGATTCAGCCATACTACCTCGAGGGGGTGGGCTGATATGAGGATAACCCTTGGGCGTCATGTGGCGAAGCAAGAGTCGGATTACGAAATTCTTGCAGGTTCTGCCGGCGTTGCCGCAGGAGAATCTAGAACTAACCATGACGGTCGAAAGGCACTATTATTGGTTCGAGGTACTGAAAATACTGATGAATTTTGTAATTTAGTAAAAACTATGGGTATAATAATAGTTGAGAAAATAACCCAAAAGGGCATTCAAGATCAGAAAAGTTACTTTGGTAAAGGTAGGCTGCAAGATGTAGCCGATGAGTTGAGACTAAGAGTTTCAAATCATCCTTGGGATGGTGTTGATTTACTACTCATACATACCAATGCTACCCCAAGACAACTTGTTGCAGTAAGCGATTCTACAAACATCGAGGTATGGGATAGAGTTCGCCTATTACTCTCGTTATTTACTTCTCACGCCAATTCTTTAGAGGCTAGAACACAAGTTAGAATTGCTAGATTATTATCTGATAGAACTGTACTCAGAGAGTTAGCAAATCAGACTACAAGCGGTGAAAGAGCTGGTTTTGGTGGTGGCGGTGTTACTGCCTTGCAAGCAATTTTAGCAAATCTAAACAGAGAGTTAGCATCTTTGAGAAAAAGACAGTTAAAACATGCTAACGCTCAAGCCGAAAGGCGAAAACAACGTACCCGTAGCGGTGCTATGACAGTTGGAATTGCAGGTTACACTAATGCTGGTAAATCCAGTCTCTTTCTCAAATTATCAGGAAAAGAAGTGTTGGTTGAAGATAAATTATTCTCAACTTTAGAAACAACTGTCGGTAGAATGGCTGCGAGTCCCAGGGTATTACTAGCAGATACAATTGGTTTTATTGATAATATTCCTAATGCAACATTAGATGCATTCAGAGCGACATTAGCTGAGGCTTTGGAGTGCGATCTTCTGCTTTTATTGGTTGACTCTAGTGATAGTATTTCAGAAATTAAAAGAAAATTAGCAACTTCAAGAGATGAAATTTTTTCTAGGTATTTGGGCAATGAAGAAGAGATAAGTAATGATGTTTTTAGTGAAAAAAGCGTTTTGGTTGTTTTGAGTAAATCAGAGATGATTGCCAGGCCGGAATTACAAGAAAGAATCGAATTAATTCAAGGACTTGGTTTTACGACCCCAATAGCCATTTCTTCCCTGGCTAATACCGGATTAGAGGAATTACAAAGCGAAATTTTATTGCGATTATTCGGTCCTCCAATCAATTTACTATTACATCCAAGTTTAGACCAGAGGTCGATAGAAGGCTATGTTTCAGATGTCTATCAATCCGGTCTAGTCACCTCGAAAGATGAAAATAGTGATGGAACAATCTCGATGAAGGTCTGGATACAATCTCAAATGTTATCTAAACTAATTGCTAATTCTAGTGGACGCATTGAAGTCAAGTAGGATGGCGTTTATCGATGTTCATGGGCGAGATAGAGGGGCTTGACTCTGAATCGATAGATTATATCGATGAGATGACTTCTGAAATTTCCTCAAATCAAAATATCATGTTCGCCTCTTCTCATTCCAAACTTACTATAGAGCAAAAAGAAATGCCGCCAATTGGAACTGCTACAGGAATTTTCATTATTTTCATATCTTTACTCGGCTTTATCAACGGCTTAGACTACACTTCTGCAGAATCTGGTTTAGTACGGCCCGATGAGTTTGTATACAGTATGGCTCAGAACGCACCGGATGAAAGTGCTATTTTTAGAGGCAATATTTTTGATCACAATGGCACACCTCTCAATGATTCAATAGTTTATGTTTCTTGGCAGGAAAATGGAGTGTGGAATTCCTCAGAAATTAATTCCGATAGCGAAGGCTACTTTGAGATTGAAAGGTTAGACCCAGGCATGATTAGAGTTGATATAATAACTAACAGAGATGGTCACCAAGATGTATTTTCAAACAGGGTGCTACTTTCTCCACCAGCCCTGTTTGAACCGATTGGCTTTACAACAATCGATTTTACCGTCCCTTCGCAGAGTGAATTTTCACAGCAGAAATGCTCTAATGGTGCAGATGATTGTGTAATCCGCGAGATTGATATGACTCCCCAACAGATGGACCATCCACTTATGGACCCAGGTGCAGCATCACTCTATACTACGGTTGGAATAGCATTTATTGGGCTTGCAGTAATGTCGACCGGTTTTGCAATCTGGGCATTAAAGTCAGGCTCAATTGGACTCTTGAGAACAAGCGCTATACTCTCCTTTTTCACCATGGGCCACTATTACACGGCCTGCTTGTTTGGATTGATTGCATTTGCTTTGACTTATTCAATTAAGAAGCAAGAAGTAATTCTCGAATAAAATAAATCAATCAATAATTGATTGTTTTTGATGCATAAATAGCGTCTTTATTATGACTAATAGCCATTCATGTCACAATATGGACTTACTTTCGGCTTGCTGGATGATTCGTTCATTGGACCAAGCAGTTAGTACACTCTCATTTGATTCGCATAGTAACCTAGTCGCAGGCGGATGGGACGGACAAATCAAAAAATGGAATTCTGAAGGTGACATGCTATGGGTGCAAAATCTACCTGATAGAATTAGTGAAATTATATTTTATCAAGAGAAGGTAATTGTCGCCTCGGGGCTTCATATAGTCTGTTTAGATTCTAATTCTGGAGACGTAGAATGGCAAAAACCGCTCGAGGGAAGCGCTGACTCAATACTGGTAAAGGGTGAACAAATCTTCGCAACTTCATCAGTATATGATATCGAGCATAATGATTTTTTAGAATCAGCAATTTGGGCATTTGATTTGTTAGGTAGACAAATTTGGGTAACAAAAATAAATGAAAGGCCTTGGTTTATTCTATCTCATGAAGAGGAAGTGATAATCGGGCTTGGAAGGCCAATTTCAGGTTGGGCGGAGGTATCAAATGACGGTGAAATTACCAACCATTCACTTTTTACAGATTCACCGGTGATGTGCGGAGTAAAATCATCTAATGGAATTTTATTTGGTCACGCTGACGGCACCATCACTTCATTCCAAGAAGTCCACAATAAATTTTCAAATTCTATCGAGTCAATTTCTGCGACTGACGGGCTAGTAATTGTTGGTTTAGAGGGCGGAAATTTAGTTGCATATACGGATAATGAAAATCAAATCTGGGCCGAACAAGGTTCGCCTATTACTTGTCAATCAATCGGATTTTCAATTCCAAATTGCACGACACACTGGTCTACTCGGTGGAGCGGCGTGGAAGGTTCTCTTCAAGTTAGAAATTTATCTGATGGAACAATTATTGCTCAATCTAAGATTTCGCAAGCAAGATGTCTGACGAGTAATGAATCGAGAGTTGCTATTGGCTCAGAGGATGGAAATATACATGTCTGGCAAAACGAAATGTTCGCCCGAAGGTTAGATTCCAATAGCGGTGGGGAAGATAAACAGTCAAATGAAAGGAAGGCATTGAAAGATAGACTTAGGGCGCTAAGAAATAAATAAATTATCAATCAATCTGATTATCTAAATTAAACATAGAGACAATTTTCTCCATCCATACTAACTTCTTGAGTTTTTTTTCTCGATTCGTCATTCCTGACCAGCGGCCTATTTTTTTTGTCGAAAAGCCCAGTAACTCAATATTTTCCACCTTCACTCCAGCCCAAATAGCGAAGCAAAGTGCACGATCTCCATCTGTAAAGCCACCAAAGTTCATCATTCCAGAAATCACTTCATTGGTTTGATGTGATAATACCAGTTTTGGCGGATTTGAAAAACCACTCCATGCCTCGATAATATCCATCCATTTTTTTTGGTTGTCTCCGTGCGCATGAATGATAAATTTCTGACCGCTTTTCGCTGCTAAATCAATGTGCTCTCCTCCGTCTAGATCGCTGACTATGCAAATTAAATTTCGGAAATCTCTGACAGCTCCAACCGAACCATCAGCAGCGATTATACTGATTCCCTTTTGATTGATTTTATCTACCATTTCTTGTTCAGCGGCGGCACCGAGTATCACTACTCTCTTCGATGAGATTAAAATTTGACAAATTTCTTTCAGAGTTTCACTGCGGCCATTAAAATTCCAATTTTCGATTCCAAAAGGATTCAGACTATCAAAAGCCAACCTCATTTGATTAGCACTTTCGACATCTTCAGCATAGTCCCACTGAAATGCCATGCGGACATCATTCTGGATATCTATCAGGTCTTGCAAACGACCTTCTGGCATGAACTTGCCAATTTCTAATACCTCATCAACACATCCATATCAAGGACTTCATATGCTGTTGGCCTAGTGGGTAAAGCATGCCCGTGCCTCGTGACCCGCCAACAATAGTTGATGAAGTCACACTTTCACGCTACCCTTTCTTGCCACAAGCCACCGAATGGATAAGAAATATGGCAGTGAAACACGATATAAATTTAGAGGAATTACTTGAAGGCGAGTGGATGGAAAAAGCTCGGCAGAGGGCAAGAATCAGACTTGTAGATTCAGTACAATCTAAAGAAGGGGTGGAAATAGTTGGAGGAGATATTCATACAGAAGAAGGAAGATTAGTAGAAGCATTTTCCTTTTATTATGCTCGCTTAGTTGTATGCGCTTCTGAGGATGAGAGGCTGATTGCTAGATGGGCTCAAGCCGAAGCAGCAAGAGCAGAACAGATTTTATCAAAAGATAATGCCAATCTAGAGATTATCGCTAAGACATTTATAACCAATCTGAAAATAGAACAAAGGCAGGCACCAGAATACGATTTTTCAACAAATTCTCAAGTGATGAAAGGCATGAGGTCTCAAAACGAGAGAGTATGGAAAATAGGATTATCAGACTTCATAGAGATCTGCCCAAAGATTACCGGCAGTAGGTGGCGTTTAGCGAATAACGACATAGAAAATGGCTGGATAACCCTTTTTGAGGAACAACAATACTCCTCATCTGGCAAATTAGCGCGATTGTTACGAGAGAGGATAAAAGCTCACATAGAATTAGAAGCACTTGAAAAGATGGCTGAAGTAAATACCGACCTTGCAGTTCGGCTTGCAGAACCCGTAGGAATGGTTAGAAATTTAATGGCTAACAAGGCTAGTGAAGCCATAGCATTAGTTGGTGCCTCAGAATCCGATTGGCCCCCTTGTATGATTAAAGTAGTTGCAGATTTAGAGAAAGGAGTGAACGTCAACCACTTTGGTAGAGTATTTTTAGGGGCAATGGCGGCAACACTAGCAATTCCTAGAGATTCTTGTGTAAATTTCTTTAGTGGTGCTCCAGACTTTAATGAGGCTACTACGACTTATCAAGTGAATCACTTGTATGATAATTCCTACACCCCTGCAAAGTGTAGCAGTTTGAAAGTAAATCACAACTGCCCAGTCTTACCTGGCGACGACCGTCTTTGTGATCAACCTTGGCTGGACCATCCGTTGAAGTATATCCGGGCAACTCAAAGATGGAATGAAAGAAATAAGGCGGCAGAGGATAATTTCAAATCAAATAATTCTGATGCCGACGAAGATTCATCCAGCAATTAAAATCATTTAGAAATAATCATTTTCAGTGGGTATTCGCGCGAAGCATTTGAAATGTAGGACAACTTAGCATGAACATCGAACGGTGAAATAACATGACTCGAACCCTTGTCTTGACTGTCGACCGAGATAATGATCTCGGTATTAAAACGGCAATAAGAGGACCTGTTGTTGGACGCCGACAAGTACTAACCGCTGCTTTGAAATTAGGTATAGCAGATCCAGAAGAAAGCGATACTAATGCGATTCTGGGCGCACTTTCCCAACACGATAATCTTAGTGAAAATTCATCCGAAGATGACGAAGTCGAAATTGCAATCTTGACCGGCGATGAAAAAGTTGGAATTCGCTCCGATAGAGCAATAGCCGCACAACTGGAAGAGATTGTTGCAACATTCCAACCAGATAAAGCAATACTTGTAACCGACGGTGCAGAAGATGAATCCGTTCTACCAATTATTCAATCACAAGTTCGAATAGATCACGTTGAAAAGATTATTGTCAAACAATCTAAGGGTATTGAAGGTACGTATTATTACATTGTAAAGGCGTTAGAAGACCCCAAGTGGCGAGCAAAAATCATGATTCCATTTGGATTGGTTTTAGCGATTCTAGGCCTTGGAATAATGTTACCTCAAGAGATTGGTGGAGTAGTTATTGGTGCACTACCGCTTGTAACTGGGTTGTATATTTTCAGTAAAGGAGCAGGTATTGAAACCACTGTTAACAAGGTGATTCAAGAAATGCGTGATAACGCAGATGCTGCAATGTTTTCTTCGTTACTTTGGACTGCCACATTATTTAGTGCTATATTTGCTGTAGCAGAGGGCTATCGAGCTTATGACGATCTATTTTCCACTACTGAAACCTCGATTCTATGGCTTGAGGTTGTACACTCTGCATTAGCCTGGATGGTTATTGCATTCCTAACCTCAACAGCAGGATTTATGTTTTTGAGACTAAGAAGGGGTTCTTTTTCAGGCCGGCTAATTGTGCTTGGAATTTTTGGTATGGTAGTATATTCATTTGTTAACGCAGCATTATTAATTTCAACAGATGTTCTCAGAGGAGACTCTTATGAATTCAGTGTTAGTCAAATTCTTTCAGACCTTGCTTACCCATTAATTTGGGTTGTAGTATTATGGATGGCCACAACTATCAAGAGTTCATTACAGGCCAAGCAAGCCCAATCAGATAGATATTGGGGAATTTAATTTTAAATTATAAATTTAGGCATATGTTTTGCCATAGTTTTATGTCCAACCACTCCAACTAGTACGCCTTGTTTGTTAACTACTCCAATTTGGTTTAGGTCGTGAGTCAACATTAAAGCGCCTGCCTTGAGTAGTGGAGTTTCCGTTCGCACGGTCAGCGGTGGAATAGTTACCAGTTGTTGAGCAGGCACGCTATGCATCCAAGCAACTGAACGCTCTACATTTTTCTTAGCTATAAGCTTCAAAACATCAACTGCGTGAATTCTCCCAGTAGGAACACCATCACTGTTCACAACGAATACGTGGTCCCAATCATTATCAGTTAAGTCTTCAACTACATCGGCAACGGAATCATTTGAATAAACCCAGTGAGCTTCAGTCATAGTTTCCCGACAGGTGATTGTTTTCGCCATCTTGGAACGTTCTTGAGAGTTCATCCGTTGCAATTTCTCCCGAGTCAATTTCTTTGTCCTCGACTTACTCATTCTTTAGCATCCCCTTACGCTGCCCCGAACTCAACCTTTTTTGAATTCTTTGCCGTAAAGTACATTCAAAAATATAGATTCATTACCTCCAGATATTACACAGAAAAGGTGAATAATCAAAACCTAATACAATTTAGCGTATTATATGGTCACTTTAGCCCCCGATGACATGGAAGTATTACGCAGCCTAAGCGGGTATGACCTAACTCTTGAAATAGCGAAAATGTCAACCAAGTACGGAATTGCAAAAAATGAAATTTTAGCAATGCTGTCTCAAAACACAAATCCTGGATACGACAGTTCTGGAGTATACGACCCGTCTCCCAAATCGTTGTCAAATTCTTCAACACCTGATTCTGAATACAAGAATTATAATCCACCAGCGAAGGTTATCGACAAATCTAGTTTTCGTTTTCAGTACGATCCAACGCCGGGCGTGGAACAAAGAAGGGAGAAAGTTGACCAAGCAATTCTCTGCCCAAGTTGCGGAGTAGCATTAGGAATTCCATCGATTAGGCCGATTAAAGTCACTTGTCCTGAATGTCTTCAAGAAACAACCTTTTCATCTTAAGTGGCGTTTAAGACTAGAACCGTTTGGGTGCTAATATGCAGGCTGAAACACCTAATTTATGGCAATATTCGCCAGCAAATTCACCATTACCCTTGCCGGATGGCCCGATCATTGTTACGAATAAAACAATTCACTATCTTCAAAATGACAATGAAAATATAGATTCAAATCAGTTACTTTCTTTAGATGGAATTCAGAAATACTGTTCAAATTTTAGTGCTGGTGATTTATCAGTTGACCAGATTCTCAATCGAGAAAATGCTGAAATTATGGAACATAGAAAACCATTCCTTCTTTTGGGAGAGTTAGCGAACCCATTTCAACTAAACAGACTAAATTTAGGTCCTATGCCAATTTTTATTGCTCGATTAGAAAATCTATGCAGGACATATTCGGATGGTTTAGACTCGAGAATGATACAACCAGGAATACACCACATTACATTGGCTAGAAGTGAAGGATGGTGGGAAAAAACCCATATCGGAATGGCAACTATTGACCAAATGAAGAAAATGATTTCATGGCTATCAAATGGCCGAAGAGGAGATTGGAAACCGGTAAAACCAGGCGAGGGAGGAATTAGATTTGAAAACGATATCAGTCTCGTACCGCCACCATTTGATTCTTTAAATTGGGATGGACTCAAAGAAACAGTTACCATTGAGAGTCCACCACCTACCGGCCCTTCAATGGAAATTGCCCAGGTTATGGTTCCAGTACACACAAAATGGGGTTGCTATGATAGCCGAGGAAAAATCATTAGATGTGCCCACGTACAACAGAGAGACTTTCACACCAATTATTTCCGTAGGGGTTCTTCCAAGAAGTGGCAAGACATTTTGAAAATACAATGAACCCCGGGGTCCCACGGAACTCCCTTGCTTTGTTAATATACTATTATTGACAAATAATTATTGATAGTAATGAAGGGTAAAGGGTCACAAAAAGAAGCAAGATTACAGCGATTAAAAGAGGAAATTATTGACTATGTTTCAATCTATCCCGATTGTTCAGCCGCGGATATAGTGAATTATCTTTCCAATGAACGGCGTATGAGAAATCACGGTCTTACCACACGAAAGGTAGGGCTATTTATTCCACGATATCTTTCTGATATGGTTGGGTTTAGGTTAGATAATTCTACAGGAAAAAGACTGTATAGACTCGCTTATTGATTCGGCAACTTCATGCAATATTATCTCTTGGAGTGATATATGGAGTGGCCCGATTACATCAGTTACACCTCACTGTTCCCGAGTTTTCTAAGCGAGAAAACAGTTAACTCCCCCAGTTTTGATGGGCATTCACCAGTTTGGAATATTCTTGATCCTGAATCGACAAATTCGCTTAAAAAACAGTTAGCACAATTGGTTCAGGATCTTTCTGCTATGGAAACTGCCAATCGAGCGAACATAACAATTGATGAAACTAAAGGACGGGTAATTATTGATCCTTCAGCAATAGTAGAACCTTCAACACATTTCATCGGTCCATGCTACATAGGTCCAGAAGCAATTATTCGTCATGGCGCATATATTCGTGAAAATTCTTGGATTTGCTCTGGAGCATTAGTTGGGCATTGCAGTGAAATTAAACACTCAATTTTACTCCCTGGCTCTAAAGCACCTCACTTTAATTACGTTGGGGACTCAATTTTAGGCAAAGGAGTAAATCTTGGCGCAGGAGTTAAACTTAGTAATTTAAGAAATGATGGAGGCGAGGTTTTCTTACGAATTGGTGAGGAAAGAATCGCTAGTGGGCTTAGAAAATTCGGAGCGGTTTTAGGCGAAGATACGCAACTTGGCTGCAACGCAGTAACCAATCCTGGTACCGTTTTGGGAAGCCGCAGCACCGTATGGCCTAATACAACTGTAACCGGTATTCATTCTGAAAAATCAATTCACAGGTGAATTTGATGGTTACTAGACTCTTTGGAACCGATGGTATACGCGGCAAAGTCGACACTTCATTGGTTACTGAAGAAGAGGCGATTGAGAACTTACACTCAAAAAGACAGATATCACCGTCATTGTTTAGGCTTCTTGGTGAGGTGTTAGGAAGGATTCACGACTTACTTCCTGGTCAAGGTAGAGAAGTTGTTATCGGCTGGGACCAGAGACCGAATAATGAATTATTAGCGGAATATCTGACGTTGGGATTACAAATTTCAGGAATGAAAGTAACTCATATAGGGATTTGTGCTACTCCAACGCTACATTATGCAACTCTACATCAATCGGCTAGAATTGGCTGTATGATTACTGCTAGCCATAATCCGGTTTCTGATTCTGGACTAAAGGTTTTCAATTCAGACGGATATAAAACCAGTCCAGACATAGAAGATCAAATCTCCGAACTGGCTGAAAATTTAGCCAAAGAAGAAAGAGAAATTGATAGTATTGAACATCGGATTCTGACAACTCCGAGTGAAGACTTATCCAAGTCAGATTGGGCAAAAAAGCATCATATTTCCATAATCAATGATAGATTCGAACAATTCAAAAACTTGTTTGGAGGCCTTAAAGCAAATCAAAAAAGTAAATTTTCGATGCCGCTTTTACTAGATTCGTCCAAAGGTTTCGCTAGTGAATGGTTGGCGAGTTGGATAAATGAAAATATTGGAATTGAATGTAAGGAAATAAGCAAGCAGGCTGCAATGCTAAATCATCATTGTGGGGCTGGAGAGATTTCTCCCACTCAAACGTGGACATTTGAGCAGGCCAGTCAAGAAAATCATATTTTGATTAATCAATTAGTTCCTGCAGAACCGGGAACTATTGTAGCAGCAGCTTTAGATGGTGATGGCGACAGATGCTTGATTATTCAAGCAACTTCTACTGGATTTAAGGTAGTTGACGGCGACGAAATAGCAGATTTGGCCGTCAATGCCGGTACTATCTCGGGGCAAGATTGGATTTTAGCAGCAAGTATCGAATCTGATCTTTCATTATTATCTAATTTAGACAGATTCCCCAGTAAAGTTCGGCCAATAGAAACAGCGGTTGGTGATAGATGGCTATCATTTGCACTATGCAGTCATTTACTGGATAGTAATAATCCAGATTCGTTGCCACGCGTTATTGGAGTAGAAGATTCAGGACATATCGTTCTTCCATCTAGGCATCCGCAATCCGATATTAATTGGACATTGGTTGGGGACGGTGCTATGACACTGGTTGCGTTTTTGCTGGCGTTTTCGAACCATGACCCTAAAAATTCGATGAATAGAGGGTGGAAAAAGCGTGTATCAGCACAAGAGGTCAACCGAGAATTATGGGATGGCAACAATTCTTTAGCAGATGAGGTAGAAAATATTGCAAAGGATAAATTGGGTGCACTTGGAAATTTGAAAAATTGGAAAAGAAGCGGTCTGGATGGCGAACCTAATCTAATGTTAATTCATGCTAATTTAGATTCAGAGGTGTTATCTCTAGGGATTAGAAATAGCGGCACGCAAGCCAAAATTAGTGTTTCTCTGCGACTTTCATCTCAAATTGAAATCGATGGTATTAATGATGTTGTAGAGTATTTAGCAGCATTTCTCAAATCGAGGATGAGCTGACTATTCCTTCGCCATTTCACCTTCATAGGTTTGGTTAAGGTAAGTCACCAATCCGAGTAATCCTGCGGATGCAATTAGAATCATCAAGATGCTTTGTATCTCTGCACCTGCGCTTAATATTATGAATGAAACTACCCAAGCTATTACCAGATCTACAGCACCAAAAATACGCCAACTCTTTCTCATCGTCAAGATTCCACTTACCCATGAAGTAGTTGAACAAATCATCACGAATACTGATAAAATCACTAAATCATTCCAGCCGATTCCAGCCGAAAATAGTAGAATATGGACAGACCAAAGCCCCGATGATAGCCAAATACCCTGTTTCTCAATGATGCTCCAAGCAACAAAGCCAATAGAAATAATTCCTAATACTGCTGCTGTTATATTCATTCCAAATTCAGGAATAGTTAGATAATCGGTAGCCCAGAACATGGTACCATGAATCGGTAGCGGTAATAGTACCCAAGCAGTTAACACCACGGCAGGTTGTTTCCAAGACCAACCTCTTCTAATGCCAAATATAATGGCCAATACTGCAGCAGGCCCGAAAGAGATGATGCTAGCGAAAATAATCCATGCTGATCTTCCACCAGAGCCTCTGTGATCAAGCAAACTTCTCTTGATTCGCTCACTTTCTACCCAGTCAAATCCTAGTATGAAGCCAATTAAAATTATTTCAATGAAGATTAGTGGCATTTGCCAATTTAGTAAGTCTCCATCTAGCGGATTGAATTGGAATGGAAGAGGAACTTCTCCTCCAATAATTACACAAATAACTCTGTCAAATGCGAGTAGATAGACAATACCTTCCAGTGCGTTAGGAATTCTTAATCCTAAATCTCTTCTACCCATTAGTCCTATACTTGCAAGAACTGTTAGCCCAATAGCGATTACAGCAAGATGTTTAGCGTCATCGAGCACAATTACTGAATTAGATATCCGTCCGGCGATATGAACTAAAACCAAACCAGCCATTGATAGCGCAATTGGTAATTCAATACCCATAACATCAGGGAGGCGCAATCCGATTTGATTGGCCCTTAGCCTTGCTAAAGCAATGAATAAAATTGAGACTAAAACACAAAAACTCAGCACCATAAATGCTGAGCCAGTTGAAAAAGAGATATATGTCGAGGCTAAAATAACTGTTACTAGGAATGATATTACTATTACAGGGCGGTGATGAATGTCTCCAACTTCAAGATCATATGTTCCAATACTTCCGGCTCTTTTTGAGCGCTTTCTTTGCTTTTCTGCAAGGTCTAGTAATTCCGAATCAATCAATTGTAAGCCGGAAAGATTCTTTTCATCGCTCGAGGCATTTGAATCCACATTTTTAGAGATAAATTCCTCCATCCTAATTCGCTTTTCTTCAAGACGCTGTAATCTGTCTTCTCTTCTCGCAACAGCCCTCATACCGGATCGGAATTCACCCTGGAATGCAAGATATGCTCCTGATAGTATAAATGCAGTAATAGTTAGAAGAACTACAATACCAGAATCCTGTACTTGTCCTGCAATAATCATCACAACCATTAATCCAACAGCAGAAAGAGCGGGTGGGAGTAATTTTTCTAGTGTCGATGCTCTTAGTAAGTATAATGTTAATGCAACTAGTGTAATTATAGTAAGAATTAGTAGATTCATCTCGCTTGAAAATAGATTTTCGCTACCGGTTAGAGATGACATATTAAGTGGATCCAAAGCGATAATGATGAAAAATCCAGAAAGTAATCCCATCATTAACGTCAGTAACTGGCCAGGAAGGGCTTCGGCTTTCTTCAACTCAAAATCATTTGCTCCAGAAGCCTTTAGTTTATCTGAAACTTGTAGTAAAATTCCACAAGCCATTACTAAAGCGATTGCCCAAATTGCGGCTTGGCCGTAGGTCCACGACAGGGCAATCGTTGTAATTCCCCATATTGTCATTAGAGAGCGTGGCCGACCTTTGTGCTTTCCAAAGTAAACCATTGAAACATGACCGATTAGTAAACCGCATAAGATTCCGTATAGCCCATATGCTGGTAAAGCACCTGGCCTTGTTATAGCCCATGTTACAAATAATGTGAATAAGAAACTCAGATTCCATAATTGGAGTACTGCAGAATCTCTTAACCTAGCATTGAATTCTGATAAACCTGCGAGTCTAGAAGCGATATTTAGTCCGGTTTCACCATGTTCAATATTTACCCAAACTTGCTGAACAAGTAAAACACCCATCCAAATAGCCAAGTCATATTCTGCAATTGCTATTGGGATAAAATCAGCAGAAACCAATCGACTTTCTACGTCAGTGGCGAAGAATAGTAGCCAAAGCCAAGGGGCAATAACAGCAGTTCCAGCAATGGAAGGAGAATTTCTTTTGACTGCAAGATAAGAAAGGCCAATCCAAACAACGCCCTGCGATGCTAACAGCGCTCTGGAACCATCACCGGCCTTATCAGCAGGAATTAACAGTGTTAGAAGAGTTACAATTACCAACCCTCCAGCCCACAATACGTGGTCTGAAACAGCAGTTTGATGTTTCAATAATGCGCTTGCTGTAAAAAATGCGGTTAATGCAGCATAGATGCTGTATGGTTGTAGATTGAATCGCTCTAATTGGTCATCTAATGCCCCTGATACCATGAACGATAATGCGGCTAGTAAGAACGGAGCCGGCATAATAATCCATGGTGCCAGACTTGTCCAAGCAACCCCTCTAACGACTAGGTATGAGGCACTGAATGCAGTCAGAAGCAAGATCAATTGAGCAAGTGCATACCCTGTTTCCAGTCGATTTGCCGCAATTGCTAGTAAAGCACCAATCATTCCTAAACCAACTGACACAGACCAAAGGCCTGGTTTACCAAGCCCTAATGACTTGAAAGCGGCAGAGAACCAATTCTCAGCATTAACAAATCTGGCAGCCATTGTAGCATTTATTGTTGTAATACAGACCATCAGCAAAAATAGAATTAAATCATCCTCGAATGCAACTATCTCTAGTCCAAAAAGATTCCAATTATTCGATATTGCATGAGTTCCAACCCAAAGGTATGATACAGCAATTCCTAAACTTGCAAGATTCCCTGAATTTCTCAAAAGGGCAAGTCCATGTAGAAGAATAGTTCCCGTTGCAATCATAATAGCAACGCCAATTTCACCGTATAGCGCACCAGTGGCACTTCCAATAATCAATAGAATCAATGTAGCCTGTGCTGCAATGGCATCTTCATCGTGTCTTTGCGCTAGTAAAACATTCAGCCCAACCGCTGAAAGAAGGAAAATTCCCAAAGCCTGTCCTTCTTCAATAGGTAGGTTTGCAAGCCAATCCCACCTCCACATATCTATCGCTAAACCATAGAATAATTTCATTGAGATAATTACCCAAGTAACCCCCAAAATCCGCATATTTGGGTTTGGTATCCACTTTTCGCCCAAGATTAATCCAATAATTACCATCAGGAGTAAACCTGTAG
The DNA here is from genome assembly GCA_002729095.1 of Methanobacteriota archaeon. Classification (GTDB taxonomy): domain Archaea; phylum Thermoplasmatota; class Poseidoniia; order Poseidoniales; family Poseidoniaceae; genus MGIIa-L1. The sequence goes on along the minus strand of PBWC01000060.1, from coordinate 2,275 downwards.
CACTTACTACCGGAGTTAGGACAGTTCCAACAATTGTTCCGATGGCAGACCATGTGAATACCATGGCAATTAAAAGCCCAAAACCAAGTCTTTTTTCGCCGTGTATCGCAACATCAGTAACACTGTCATTTTCAGGCGCTGCTATCACAGTACCGTCTTTTTGAACTGCTCCGGGTTTGGAACTATCATCGCCCCCGGCAGAAAAAATCTCTACTATCTCTCCCATTGCAATATCATGTTCTTTTTCTTGGATTTCTTCTTGATCGTCATCTTGTTTGGAATCGTCATTTGAGACCATGAATGATGAAATATCCAATCCCCTTGCACGAGAGAATGATTTTTTCCTTAATACTTCATCACGGCTCTTCTGGCTAGAACCCTCTTGATTATCATCATCTTGAGGGTCAGACATGAATCATCTCTAGCATTTACAGACTTTGAAACCTCTCCCCAACTGCCCGGAAATTGGCTAATTTTTCCATATTCTGCATCATTCCAAACAGATTTTTTCATCATCTTACCGTCATATACAGGCGAAAGTGACAAAGACGGCCGATGAAACGACTCTGTATGGCCGAGACCTTTGGTACGCCCTCGGGCGACCTTGCAACTCATGGAATCAAAGGAGTAGGCAAAATTCACTGGAATCTGCCCGCCACAGAGCTAATTGATTTAGCCGTAGAACGAAATGAGGGAGTTTTTAGTGCTCACAAAGCACTTGTTACTGAAACTGGAGAAAGAACAGGACGTTCACCGAATGACAAGTATATTGTTTACGAACCGACAACCTCCGGAGATGTAAATTGGGGAGATGTCAACATTTCTACAGACGAGGATACGTTCAATAACATGCGTTCTAAGGTTATACAGTATCTCTCCGAGCAGAATGATATTTTTGTTCAAGACTTATACTGCGGAGCCGATTTTTCAGAAGCCTTACCAATTCGCGTAATTACTCAAAATGCTTGGCACAATGCATTTGCTAGAAACATGTTTATTAGACCTGACGAAGAAAGGTTAGCAAATCATTCACCCGAATTTACAGTGTTTCATGCCCCTAATTTTGAAGCAGACGGCCAAGCTGATGGACTCAACTCGCAGTGTTTTATAATAGTCAATTATCAAGCAAAAGAGGTAATAATTGGAGGCACTCGTTATGCAGGAGAAATTAAGAAATCGATTTTCTCTGTGATGAATTTAATTTTACCCAAGAAAGGAATACTTCCAATGCATTGTTCGGCCAATACTAATGGAGAAAACACCGCAGTATTTTTTGGTTTATCAGGTACTGGAAAAACCACTCTTTCAGCAGATCCAAATCGAGCCCTAATAGGCGATGATGAACATGGATGGGGGGCAAATGGAGTATTCAACTTTGAAGGCGGATGTTATGCTAAATTGATTGATTTATCTGAAGAGGACGAGCCAGAAATTTTTGCAACGACAAGAAAATACGGTAGTGTTTTAGAGAACATTGTAATCGATCAAGACGGCATTCCAGACTTCCATGATACAACAAAAACCGAAAATACTAGAGGCTCATACCCAATAGAATTTATCGATAATAGGACACATGACTCTAAAGGCGGCCACCCACAAAATGTTATTTTCTTAACCTGCGATGCTTTCGGAGTCCTGCCTCCTATTTCTCGACTATCTCCCGAACAAGCAGCTTATCATTTCATTTCCGGATATACTGCCAAGGTTGCAGGAACTGAAGTAGGAGTTAAAGAGCCACAAGCAACATTTTCCGCTTGTTTTGGAGAACCCTTCATGCCAATGCATCCTGGAGTATATGCAGACCTGCTTTCTGATAAGATGAACCAGCACAATGCCAATGCTTGGTTGATAAATACGGGTTGGTCTGGGGGGCCATACGGAGTGGGCAATAGAATGAAACTCCGTTACACAAGGGCTATGCTAAATGCAGCGCTAGATGGTGAACTAGATAATGTTGAATATACAACAGATAAACGATTTGGTTTTGAAGTGCCTCTAGAATGTCCAGGAGTTCCTTCTGAAGTTCTTCAGCCAATCCAAACTTGGGAAAATCCAGATAGTTATGATAAAACAGCAGATAATTTAGCAAAAATGTTTATTGAAAATTTCACAAGATATCAAGACGGAGTTTCTGATGCAGTCAACTCTGCAACTCCTAGAGTAGTAGGAAATTAGGCTTTAAGACCGTAGTTTGATAACTTAGCGGCGCGCACAAGGCTTTGTGAGACCTATGCGTAACTTACGAATATTAGTCGGCTTGATGTTTATCTTTACT
>PBWC01000059.1 GCA_002729095.1 Methanobacteriota archaeon | reverse complement strand
TTTTGAATCTCAGGAAGAATAATTATGTCCAAAGATAAAGATGGTTCTGAAACGAGTAAATTTATGCAGGCTCAAAAAAATTTTCATGAAGAAAAAACTAATTATCCACTGGATGAACTATTTAAATCAGCGGAAAAAATGAATTTACATGATAAGGCCACAGATTCTAACAACCTCAGTACAGAAAATAATGGTGAGAACATGAAAGATTCGGATGATAAAAATTTGGAAATAGGCGGGTCAAAGTGGAACATCTCACAATTCAATAAAAAAATCAATGGAAAAATCGCACGATTGCAAGAGAAAATAGACTATATCGATACAATAATCATGTCAACTTCTCCCGGCAGAAAGGGAGTAATTAACATATCCAAAGAGGCTTCAAAAGTCGATTCTTTATCCAATGAAGTAAAACAGGAAATTGAAAATATTTCACAATTATTAACATCCAAAGGTTCAAACTTATATTTCAGTGATGCTATTGAAGATTTTTGGCAGTTCACACAATCTGAGTATAGTGGAATAGAAGAGTTAGATTTAGAACAAACAGGTGAATCATTGTATACCTTAATTAGTAGATTAACATCAATTTCCTTAGTTTGCAATAAGTATACTAAAGAGAAACATTTACCAGATGATAATTTATTTTTGCAAACAATTTTGTATTCTCTCGGTGGTATTTTGATTTTATTAAATGCTTCCATTCTTAGTTTTAGAATTATCAAGGAACGTGGGGATGATGAAGAATTACAAGATGAATACATTTACAGAATAAATAAGGCAATGAACTCCCATGACATTGGTACTAATGGTGCATTGTGTTCACAATTCATAGATTTGCCGAATCTAATTTCCGAAACTAAATTTTCATTGGAAGAAGGTGATGCTGAACAACTTAAGCCATTTAGAGACGTAATTGTTGAGGGTTTAAATGTGCTGCGAAAAGTAATTTCTAATATTGATATTAATTTTGAAGGATATAAGCCTAAACTTTCAGATGTAAATAGCCATATTCCAACAAGTAGATTCAATCCTCAACACACATCTGGAAATTATGGTATGTGGCCAGATAAGGTCGAAAAGTATGCAGATCTAGTTGATTATGATAGGGAGAATTGGATTGGAACCTATCATCATTCTGAATCAATAGGTGGCGTACACGGATATTATCAAATACTATATCGTGATTTTATTGATTTTATCCAATCTTTAGGATATAAACATCTTAAAGTTACTCACCATCAAAACGAAAAAAGAGTTCAGCCACAACTTTCTCCGTTCACTTGGAGAGGGGAAGTTCGTAAATTTAGAGGTCCAGTAACAATTTACTTTTACAATGAGAAATGTCCAATTTTAGATAAAGAATCTAGAATAATTGTTAATTCATACATTGGAAATAAGTCTGGTACGATTACTTGTGAAGCTGGATTATACTTAATGGAAGATAGTGGTGAATTTAATGACAGAGAAGATGGATTCATTGATGGTGTTGAATATGAATCCATTTTAAGACAAAGAGCTGAATCTATGATTAGAGAAATATTCGAGCAATTTGATGATTATCAAAAACAATTCGGATTACTAAAGAATGCTAAATTTGATGCTAACTATAGAGAATTAAATTCCAAAGGCCGAACTTTTGATCAAATGGTTTTGGAAGATATCAAAAAAGAATTATTAGAAGATAATATTTTTACCATCATTGAAAATCATGAAAGTTTGCATGAAAGAGGTGTCCAAACCAATAGGGGCCTCATTCTTGCTGGACCGCCTGGCGTTGGTAAATCGATGACTATTGATTCAATAATTAGTAAAGCAGATTGTACTGTCATTTATGCTGATTTCGTTTCTCTTCACAAAAAGATGGAAGAAATATTTCAGATTGCCAGAAAATATTCCCCCACAATTTTAATTCTTGAGGATATTGATGCCTTGGGAATTACTTCTCAGCGAGACACATTCAATTCTGGCGGAGGTATGTCCACTCTTCTAAATTGCATGGACGGAATAGAAAGTAATGATGGAGTGATTACTGTAGCAACAAGTAATCATCCAGAACATCTTGACTGGGCTTTAGTAAATCGTCCAGGAAGATTCGATCTTAGAATTGATTATTTCTATCCAGATAACGAGGTACTTGAGCAAATTTTGAAAATTAAATTAACACCGCATAGTTGTGCTAAAGATTTAGATTTGAAGAGCATTGCTAAAGAAATGCCATTTGGATTTACTGGTTCGCATATTCAAGATATAGTTAATCAGGCAAATTATATTGTAGTTAAAAATAACTCGAAGAATGAAATAACTCAAAAATCATTAATAAATGCTTTTGAGAGAACACTATACAACTACAATAAATTCTTAGAAGAGAGAAAAATGGTCTCTAGTGATTTAAAGCGAAATGATAAGTCAAAAACCGCAGAACATAATCCACTTTGGGATTAATCAAAATGATTTAAGAAATCAGCGAGATGCTAATGTAAGGTTCTTCCACATTTCTTCAGGAACTTCCATAGCAAGTCTTAGACCACCCATAGCACCAAGTCTAACGGGGTCATCGACGACGTGAACATTAACATCACCAAGATCGCTTAGTCTGCGCTCAATCATTGCACCTAGTCCTTTGATTCCTGAACCGCCACCAGCTAGAATCATGTTTCTTCTAAATTGGTCATGGTATTCAGGGTTTGAACCAGCAATTAGCAACTTTACATTCTCAACTATAGGGTCAACAATTGCTTCACATGCTTTTTGGATACAATCTGTAATGTCTAGTGTCATTGCTTTACCTTCAATTGAAAAGTCAACCATAACAGGATTATCTGGAGTTGAAGTTCCTACAAAGGAATGGTTTTCTTTCCATCTCCTAGCCATGTCTTTGGTGATTTGTGCACCACTGTATTTTGATTGGATTTCTTCGATAATCATCTTGTCAATGAAATCGCCTGCATATTCTGTATGCATTTGATCATCAGGGCTCGGAATTGTTCCATAAACTCTGCACAGGTCTGTAGTACCTGCTCCAATGTCGATGACTAGTGTGTGCTCAATCATGTCCAGAGCATAGGCAACTGCGAAGGGTTCGGAAATGATCATAGCAGCATTGACTGTTCCAGCAGCAGCGTCAAAAATTGCAGTCTTGTCAACATAACTTGCTTCAGCAGGAGCACCAATAACAGCAACGACTCTATCGTATTCTTCTGGGTCAGATAAACTAATTAGATGAGTGATAAAGTGAGCAATGAAATCTCTGTCTTCTGGGGTATCTTTGATTACACCATGCTCCAAAGGCCTAAACAGATTAAGTGCTAATCTATTTTTCAAAGCCTCTTCACCAAACAGAACATCTCTTTTGAGGAAATTTCTAGCAATTGGGTCTTTTGGAGTTCCAATAACTGTTAATTCTTCTTCCTCATGACTGTCTGATGAAACCATAACAGAACGAAATGTTCCTAAATCAATCCCAATGTATAATACTTCTTCTCCCATTACTCTCGCCAATTTATCCCATTCCGACTTACCTTATGAAGAATACCTCTATTTCGATTAATTTAACCAAGGTGAAATATCTATTTTTCAAGAAATAGTATTTCTATAGAACGATAAACTAAACCGTTCTTTTAAGAAAGTTTAAGTTTAACACCATTGTTCACAGTCGTGACAGTACCAAGTTCCATATTCTACGTATAATTCTGCCATCCCGCTACATTCAGTACACTCTTTCAAAGTATCTTCGCCGCACATTTCTAGAACCATTTGGATATGATATGCATCGTCAATTCCTATTTGCTGCCTGACTGACCACAAAAGTTGGTCTTCACTGGGAGAAATGATTCCATCTTCAAGAACCAACTCTACAATTCTTCGGTAATCTTCAAAGTCTACAGGATCCCTTGCGTCAAGAACTACGCCATTCTTTTCTGCGATGATATCAGTACCTCCAGGGTCGTCGACAAATAATACTAAGGATTCAGGTTTCAATTCATCGTTTCTTAATTCAAAAGAAACCCGGTTACCCTCAACATTAGCGTATACTAATTTTGATTTTGAATTGATAATATTAGCAATAGATCTAGCAGTTTGCTCAGCGTTATTTCCTCTACGCCAACCAAAACCATCATTTACATCATAGCAATAAAATTCGGTTCCTATTCCCGGATATTCCAATCTAATTTCCTCACCACCATCAAATCCATTTGATACGATAGTAATCGAACCTACTTCGGTTGAAACAATGTTATCATCATCATCGAAATTAATCATCAAAGGTTTTCTCTCTTCAGTAGCAGTATTAAAATGCCCTTTCATTCCACTCATCCATTTTTCTTCTAATCGCGTTAGTGATGCTTCTTGTTCTTTAGACAAGTTCTTCTTAACGCCAAGTACATTCGCAAGACTTCCACTTTCAACATCTCTTTTGAATTGTTCAATAAGTTCAGCATCCCTATGATATGAGGGGATATCTGATTTTTCTTTAACTTCAATATAATCTGGATCAGGCCATTCATGAGAACACTTTACACACCTGAGGTACCCAGTCATGGACGATAATTCGGATTCTCCACCACATCTTGGACAATCTCCTCCTTCCTCAAAACCCAAGTTTTCGACCGCCTCGCGACGACCCTTACGTATACCGCCAAACCCGGCCATAAACATCCATGAGATAGTCTTAGTATCAATGCTTTGGAACTTAAATTAGATTCAATCAATAATTCTAACTTTAGTTCCATATCTCATTTGCCCTTCTTGAGCATAAATTCGTCTAACCACAATCTCTCCTTTATCACCAATTTCTGGAGAGATTTCTTCATCGTCGACCAAAAGAAAAACACCTTTTGTGCCATGGTTAAATGAAACGTATGCAGTAGAAATCCCACCAAGAAGTGGTGCTCTAATAGAAAATTCAGATGGAGCACCAGCCGCAGATAGTTTAGTCCATGATTCGATTTTACAAGTATTTGACAATCGAATAATTTCGGAACCGTAATAATCTCCTTGTTCGTTTAATTCCCTAGGCGGCCAGATATTATCATTTCCACTTTGAGCCAATAAATTAATTCTTGACACAAGAGTTTCACTGTATTGCTGGGCTGAAATATAAGCACCTTGAGAGACATTCTCAATTGCTGACTCTTTCCCCCATGCCTCTGAAAGTGAGTTGTATCTTATCTCATCGACATTGTTTAGATTTTCAGGTTTCGGGAAATTAGTCAAACTAGAATTTGAAATGCCAAGCATTGCTTCTTCGGAACAGAATATACTCCATTGATTAGTTGAGGTATTTTCTTCAAGACCCGAAGCAATATTCAAGAAACTCATGTCGATTATTGAATCTTCACTCTTCAAAGAATCAATTTTAATCCCTAATGAGAGCATGTATTGTAACAATGATAAGGCTAAGGTATTATAGTCACTATCAGCACCAAAAACGGCCTTGTTATTCAAACCCCATGGAGAAGAAATAAAGTAATCATCACCTTGATTACAGACTAGATATCCTTGCCAGTTAGAGAATTCAGACATTGCGATCTCTCCCAAAAACATGTACAGCGCAAGTGGCTCCAGATCCTCCAACATTGTGAGTTATGCCAATTTCGGCATCACGAACAATTCGAGAGGATTCTACAGTACCTTTGAGTTGTTTGAATACCTCAACCGCCTGCCCAGTACCGGTAGCCCCAAGTGGATGACCCTTTGACTTTAGACCTCCACTAGGATTGATACAAATATCTCCCTCATTACGACGTCCCATTCCCAGTCTAGAAAATTCTCCACCTTTTCCTCTCTGGGCAAATCCGAGGTCTTCAGTAGCGAGTAATTCTGCAATGGTAAAACAATCATGAACCTCGGCAAAATCAACATCTGAGGGTTTTATTCCTGCCATGTTATATGCTTTTTTGGCAGCATTCTGTGTAGCAACTAACTGAGTAATCGAGGGTCTATCATGAAGTGCTAAATTATCAGAAGCTGCTCCGGAGGACAACATCCAAACAGGATCGTCTGTGAATTCTTTGACAACATGGTCAGCAGCTAAAATTACACATGATGCGCCATCAGAAGTCGGACAGCAGTCATACAGGGTTAATGGATCAGCCACCATAAAACCATTTTTTGCTTTCTCAAATGAGACATTTTTTCTAATATGCGCAACTTCATTATCAAGACCATGCATGTGATTCTTAACACTTATATGTACCAAGTCATCATGCGTAGAATCAAATTCATGGAAATATCTTCTCGCCATCAATGCATATGTGCCAGGAAATGTTAGACCGGCTAACCTCTCCCACTCAGTATCCCCTGATACGCCTAACCAGAACCTCTTTCTTTCTGGTGTCAAATCGTTCATTTTTTCGATTCCACCAGCTACGACAATATCTGCTTGACCACTTTTGATTGCCATCCAAGCATCTCTTAGGGCGAATCCTGATGACGCACACGCATTTTCTACACGCCTTACAGGAACTCCTTTCATAGCGGAGTGCTCAGTTAATAGCGCTGCAGTATTACCAAGTTGAGATCCACCAAATGCCACGCTACCAATAAAAGCCTCATCGATTTTGCTTGGGTGAAAATTTTTGTCGACGCTTTCGAAGGCATTTTTTGCGGCTTCAGCCCACATACCCTTTAGACCGGATGGATGATTTCCATATTTAGTCTGTCCAGCACCAATGATGGCAACATCGACCATGACATGTCCAATCATTGGTAGCATTTGAGTGAAGCGGTTATTTCAATAAGTTCTCAGCGATTAAACAATATTTGATTTTGCATGCGTAGGAACTAAGAACAGGTCACTTACCCCCTTGTAATATGCTACGACAATGCAGAGAGCGTTCTTGCTCAATAAACAATGGACACTTCACAGGTTCTAACTGTCCGGTGTGTAATGAAGAAGGTAAATTCATCATGAGTGACAGAGAATCTAATTCTCTAGGTAGAATACTGGCTCTTGTTTTACGACATGCTCCAGAGAAGTTTAACGTTGAAATGGATATCAATGGATGGGTAAACACTAGGGAGTTATCAGATTCAATTTCGAAACAAAGAAAGCGGTATCATTGGCTTCGTGGATGGCACTTCTCTGCCATCGCAAATGCTGATGAAAAAGGCAGGTACCAAGTAGAAGGTGAAATGATTCGTGCAACTTATGGGCACTCGATTGAACTCGAGTTGGACTTACCTACCGATGATATTCCTGAAGGATTGTACTGGCCTTGTGAAGAAGAACAAGTTGAGACAATATTGGAATTGGGAATTACCGCCGGAGATAGAAAACATGTTCATCTTTCGAAAACTATTCTCAAGGCAATGGAAGCAGGCAGGGTAAGGATTCATCGTCCTGCGATATTAGAAGTTGATACAACCAGAGCGATTGCGGACGGACATATTATCTACAGAGCAGGAAAGACAGTATTTCTAATTGATGAAGTTCCAGGAGATTATCTTTACAGAGTTGAGCCTGACGACCCAATAATCACTGAAGTTGTCGCACAATGGGAAATCGAAGAAGCCGAAGAAGAATAGTTAAGATTCTTTTTGAATATCTCCGCACGCTGGACAAAAGTCCAAATCGCTATCTAAATTAGCACCGCAGGACTTACAAACAGAATTTCCTAGACTCAGGGCTTGAACTTTAGTTGCAGGGGGCGGGGATTCTACATCGGGGTCGCTTGAAACCAGTATTAAAGGATCAATTCCGTGCGAAACTAGTTCTTTGTATCGATTTATGAAAATCAGTGATTCTTGAATAGCAATTTCCAATTGAAGAGTACGTTCATCTCTTTCCAAGTTATCTTCGATACTTTGTGCTTCTTCAAGGGATGCTTGCAAATGTCGCATGAATTCGTCCAGCGTGGGTGAATCAGACATGGTAGCCGGTCACCGCCTTTATTATTCAATCCTTTCAAATTAGGGGCATACTCATTTGTATTGTCTACCTCGGAGTGTCATGCGAGACTGTGTCATTGTCAAATGGGGCGGCAGTCTAATTACTGACAAAGAATCAATGTGTACCGCAGACATAGAGATAATTCAATCATTAGCAGCTGTTGCTAAACAATGTTTAGACGAAGGTCTAGATTTAATTCTAGTCCACGGAGCGGGTTCTTTTGGACACCTACGAGCTAAACATTGGCGTCTTAATGAAGGTCTCTTAAGGTCTAATAATTTCAACACTCAACCAGATTGCGAAAACCAAAAACAGGCCGTTAGTATAGTACGTAACGAAATGCTTACTTTGAATCATGAAGTTTCAAAAGCCCTTGTCGAACTGGGTTTGAAAGTTTCAACCAAGCCCCCGCATAAATGGGCTAGAAATACTGGGAGTAACTTTGATGGAGATGTAACAAAAACATTTTACGATTATCAAAATTCTATTTGTATAACCTTTGGAGATGTAGTAGATTGCGATGGAGAGAGAGAGTTTGGAATTTTATCCGGCGACGATTTAGTCGTTAGGTTGTGTAAAGATATTCCAAATGTTAAGAGATTGGTTTTTGCAATAGGTGGAGTAGATGGAATTTTAAAACGACCTCCAAGTATCGCTAAACCATCTGATTTAATCGAAGAATGGTCTTCGGGGATGAATTTCGAGGGTGTACATAATTCTGAAATTGATGTCACTGGTGGGATTGGATTGAAGGCTATACGTGGTTCTGAGGTTGCCCAATTAGGAATTGAAGTTTTAATTGTAAACGGTTCACATCCTGAAAGAGTGTTCTCAGCATGTATTGGTGAAAATGTAATTGGGACAAGAATAATCGCTTGATTTTTTGCGGATTTATCTATAATAGGGGAACTATTCATTTATCGAGTCTACCTGCAAGGCTTGTTGATGTTATGAGCGGATACCAAATTGACGATGTTCCATCAGTAGATATTTCTGATGAGTTCAAAGGCATTCTGTCTAATTCCAATGCTGATTCGGAACAGGTAAAACTGATGTCAGAGGCAATTATTGGCGTTGACGAGAATGATAATGAAACTGGTAAATTATCTAAAGTTGAAGCTCACCATGGAGCAGGGCATCTGCATCGGGCCTTTAGTGTACTTTTATTCGATAAACAAAATAGATTATTGATTCAGAAACGTGCTAGTGACAAAGTCACCTTCCCTGGAGTTTGGGCTAATACATGCTGCTCACATCCACTTTACTCCGATTCTGAGAGAGAAACTAAAGATGCTATGGGTGTGAAAAGAGCGGCGGTTCGTAAATTAAATCAAGAACTTGGGATAACTGAAGATCAACTAGTGATTGATGATTTTCATCTGATAACCAAGATGATTTACAGCAGTAGAATGAATCCGGATTGGATTGAAAGAGAAATCGACCATATTCTAATGATACAAGCAGACGTAGATGTTGAAATTAATCAAAACGAAGTATCTGAAATCAAGTGGGTAACTCAAGAGGAGCTACATGAAATGTTAGTTTCTGACGTACAGGGTGATGGCGAAATTGCTCCATGGTTTAGATGTATAGCATCTAGATTGATGAATAATGATTGGTGGCAAGCCGCTGGTGATGCAGGTAAAATGGCAGAATTGGTTGATGATCAAATTCATGACATGGGTGATGTATCACATATGCTCACATATTCCAAAGGTGCCGGGCTTTCGATTTCGATTGAGGAAGTTAAGCCATTAGTAGAAAGCAGAATTTCTGAAAGTCTTCGCGCTGCTCGTCATTCTAGGTTGTCTAATGCTATGATGCATTTGATCAAAGGTGGGGGTAAGCGTCTCCGTGCTACGTTACCATGGTTAGTTGCCAAAGCAGTCGGAAACTCGCATTCAGGATTATTAGATATCGGAGCAGCCATTGAAATTGTGCATAATTTCACATTGGTTCATGATGACATAATGGATGATGACGATACTAGAAGAGGATTGAATGCAGTTCATATTGAGTATGGACTTCCTACTGCAATAAATGCCGGAGATGCGATGTTAGCAATAGCATTCGAACGATTAGTTTCCGCTAAAGGNCTTGANAATAAAGACGTTGCAGCAATGGTAAATCGACTTGCNTGGATGGTACGNAGAGTGAGCGAGGGTCAGCAACNAGATATTGAATTTGAAGACAGAATAGCGGTATCAGAAGAGGATTATTTTGAGATGATTGAAGGAAAGACTGCAGTGATGTTCTTGACTTGTGCTGAGATAGGGTCTAGAATGTCCGGTGCTGATGATGAAACAATTCAATGTATGGCTGATTGGGGATTAGCAGTCGGCTTATGTTTCCAGTTGATGGATGACTTAATCGATGTTCTTTCAGATTCAGATACCCTTGGAAAACCTGCAGGTTCAGACATTGCTCAAGGTAAAAGGACATTGATGGTTATTCATGCACTTTCAAAAGAAGATTCTCCATCTCAAAGAGATTTACTATCTGTTCTGGGTAAAGGAGACTCAGCCACTCAAGAGGAAATTGATGTTGGGCTTAAGGCACTAGCGGATTTGGGGTCGATTCAATATGCCAGAGAGAGAGCGGAGATGTATCACGCAAATGCTCATGCTTTGTTAGACAGGTTGCCTGAAAGTCCTGCTTTAATTGCACTTAGAGAATTGACTGATTATCAACTTAAGAGAATTAGCTAATCAACTCAAATTTCTCATCTACTGTAATATTTCCTTCTTGGAGAACTTTGCCATACCAGCGTGTATAGTTAGGGTATTTTTTGTGTGAAATAAGATTAAATTGGTTTTCCTTAAAAGATTCAGAAATAGTCTTACAGGGTGGGGCATCTTGAGTTATTTCAATTACCAAATCTTCAAATTTGATAATTGTTCCAGGACATATTTCTCCTATTTCGCATCCATCAATTAGTATATTTTCTCCGGTGCTTCCCGGGGTAATAGGATGCCCTTTGCGTTGCAATTCCTCAATAATACAATTTTGTAAAATACATACTGCCTTATTTATTCCACCGTGATGCTTCAGATCATTTTGTTTGTCACCAAAACATCCAGATTTCTTAACTTCTAAACTATCGATAGGGAGTTTCGGTACTCCGCCTTGAGAGACAAATAGGCCAATTACTCTGGCCGACATATCAATCAATCTGAATAATATGATTCAGGGTTTGGTTCAGGTTTCAAGCCTTTTCGAGTTCTAATAGAACTTACAACTTTATCGAATAGCATTTTAGGTAGAGGTTCGAATCCTAGGTTCTCAGTATTCCAGACAGCACGGCCTTGAGATGCTGCTCTAATGTCATTAGAGAAACCAAATGTTTCAGCAATGGGCAGAACACCTACTACAGTTGTGACTTCTCCTTCCGAAGGCATATCCTCAATGATACCTCTTCTGTTTGTGACTTCTCGGGTGACTTGACCAAGCCAATCATTAGGAACAGAAACGAATGCTTTTTGCATTGGTTCTAGAATTACAGTACCAGCTCTAACCATCGCTCCCTTTAGACCATTTCTGACAGCTGGAATAGTTTGAGCAGGTCCACGGTGAATAGCATCTTCGTGAAGTTTAGCGTCAACTAATCTAACAAACATGCCTTGAACAGGTTCATCAGCTATAGGACCCTTATTACATACTTCATTGAAAGCTTCAATAATCAATTCACGTGTTTCGTGAAGTCCTTGAATACCTTTGGTATCATTAACCAAGACATTGGTTCCATTAATTGCGTAAATTTTTCTCATTAGATCTTTATCCATGCCGAATGTGCCAAATTTATTTCCAACTTCTTTCGCATCACTGGTTCTTACTGGGCCGTTTCCGAGTTCGCCAGAGCGTAGCGCTTCTACAACTTCGTTACTGAGTGCCTCGACTTCAAAGTAGAATCTATTGTGGCGGTTAGGTGATTTACCTTCAAATGCTCTACCATGGTTATTACCTTCGATACCTTCTCGGTAAACTACGATAGGCGGGCTAACCTTGACCTTGATATTTTGCTCTTCTTCAATACGATAAACAGTAATTTCAAGGTGAAGTTCACCCATACCAGCAAGAAGAGCCTCTCCAGTTTCTTGATTAGTAGTAACTTGAAGTGAAGCATCAGCTTTTGCCAGTGAGCGCAAAGCATCGATGAATTTTGGAAGGTCCTTCATACTCTTAGGCTCAACAGCAACAGTAACAACAGGGTCAGAATAGTGTCTAATTGCCTCGAATGGTGTGAAATCTTTGTCTCTCGATAGAGTTACACCAGCAGCTGCAGAGCGTATTCCAGTTAGAGCAGCGATGTTTCCAGCAACAACTTTTGGCACAGTAATTCTGTCTCCACCAACCATCATACTGACTTGCTGAACACGTTCAGGTTTTGCTGCACCTATTGCGAATACAGATTCACCTTGGCTAATAGCACCGGAGTAAACTCTTCCAACAGCTACCTCACCTGCGTGAGGGTCCATCCAAATTTTGGTAATCATCATTGCCAACTCTGCTTCAGGGTCACAACTCATCATAGACTTTCCAATCTCAGAATCCAAGTCTCCTGTCCAAATATTAGGAATACGGTAAGGCTGAGCCTCAACAGGGCCCGGTAATTTTGTAACTGCCATGTCGAGAAGAACTTCATGAACTGGTGCTTTTTGTGCCAACTCCTTTTGATTTTCATCATTACAATACTTGAAAATATCAGTAAAAGAAATACCTGATTTAGCCATGTAAGGAACAGTAATTCCCCAGTTGTGGTATGCAGAACCAAATGCGACTGTACCATCAGCAACTGAAACTTGCCAAGATTTCTTGAATTCTTCAGGAGCGAATTGTTTGATCAATCTGTTTACCTTGGTAATAGTGCCTTTGAATCTCTCCATCATATCTTCAGGAGTAACTTGTAATTCGTTGATTAGTCTGTCTACTTTGTTAATGAATAGAACTGGCTTTACTTTTTCCTTTAGTGCTTGTCTTACGACAGTTTCTGTTTGAGGCATAGGTCCTTCAACTGCGCATGCTAAGATGAAACATCCGTCAACAGCGCGCATTGCACGTGTGACGTCGCCACCAAAATCTACGTGACCAGGTGTATCGATAAGATTGATTAGATAATCAGTTCCTTCAACTGCGTGAACCATAGAAGCAGATGCAGCGTTGATCGTAATTCCACGAGCAGATTCCTGTTCATCAAAATCCAAAACACGTGCTGCGCCAGCAAGATCACTGGACATCATACCCGCTCCGGCAATAAGGTTGTCAGAAAGAGTTGTCTTACCGTGGTCTATGTGAGCAGCAATACACAAATTTCGTATTTGTGGTAGTATGTGCATAACTTCTGTTGCTTTCTTGATGTTGTCTTCTTTACGGCCCATGGTATCACCTAACTCTCGTTGAATGTGGCCACTGAAAAGGGGTTCTTAAGTGACTCGCATGTAAAGAGATAACTAATAGGCATAACATTGTCTAAAAGACATAATAATCTGCTGATGGAAAAATCATCGAGCGGAAGATGCGATTCTTTCGAGTTCCTCTTTCTTAGAAACAGCGAATGAGGTTACATCACCGGCAGCAGCCTTGTTTAGTTCGTTGATTATACAACTTGTTAGAGTACGCTTTGATTTATGAGTTCCCTGTTGTGCACCCTTAGCTAGATTTCTAAGAGCAACATCAAGTCTTCTTGAGGGTGATGAATCAACAGCCTTAGGCTGAGAAACTGCACCGAATTTGATTCTTGTAATCTCTTCCATTGGAGCACCATTACAAATAGCATCTACGAAAGTTTGTAGTGGATTTCCTCCAGATTTTTCTGCAATGTTGTCTAGAGCTGCTTCAAATGCTTTCATTGCGCCCTGCTTTTTGCCAGTATACGGCCCGGTTCTCATCAGCTTGTTGATGTATCTTTCAACAACCGAAAGTTTTGACTTACCAAACCAAGCATTAGCGTGGCGACCTCCGGTGTGTGGTACGCCGACAGTTGTTAGATTGATGTAAGGAGCAAGTCCTGGATCTTTGCAAGTAATTTCCGAAGCATCCCACTTACCAAAAACTAGTGTTCCGATACCTGCGATGGGCCTGTAATCTTCGACCTTTTCTTCGACTTCTTCTACTACTTCAGTTTCAGACATATTTACACCTCAGCGAACAGGCTTCTCCTTCCTTCCACGAACCATTTCATCAAGAGAAACGCCATTTACTTGAATGACTTTGTATCTAACTCCAGGAATATCTCCGTATGAACGACCCATACGTCCACCGATACCTTCAACCATAACTTCGTCGTGTTCATCGATAAAGTTGATAGCACCGTCACCGGGAGCAAATGCAGTTAGTTTGTTTCCATTTTTGATGAGTGAAATTTTTACTGCTTTACGAATCCCTGAGTTAGGTTGCTTAGCTTCAATTCCGACTTTTTCAACAACGATTCCTTTGGCTTGAGTTGAACCAGCCAGAGGGTCATGTTTGGCACGAGATTTTAGCATACGTTTCTTGTATCTGCGGTCTGACCAACGGAATTTTTGTCGGTCTTTTGCCATCTTGGCACCTGCGAAGAGTCCTCTGCCCATCATAATCACCTCATTGAAGCATTCCGCCGACTTGAAGCCCCTATTTAACAACGACCCTTGAAAGACATTTTCCAATATTGTTGAATGCTGTGGATATTGCATTATTTCGGTAATAATTGAAGGTATTTAGTGAAAGGTTCAAGCGACTATTCCATCTCGCCGGTTTATGGCGTTTCGTGACCACCTAGAATTTGCTGAAACGGAGACAGAACAAGTTAGTCTAATTCACGGAATGTGGGATTATTCATACAAAAATCAACATGCATTGACTGTTTTCGCAAATATCGAAGAGACTCCAGGTCACAAGGCAGCCGTTAATTTGCTCACGAGAGAGCGTCTGTGCCAAGCTATTGGAATAACTCCTGAAGAGTATATTGATACCCTTGCTTGGGCAATGAAAAACCCATCAGAGCCTGAAATTGTCGATCCTTCAGAGGCAGAATGTTATGAGAATATGCAGCAGGAAGTTGATCTAACCGCCATCCCAATTCCTCACCACTGGCCTCAGGACCGTGGACGATATTCATCTGCGAGTGTTATAATTGCAGAATATGATGGTGTTAGAAACATGTCTTTTCATCGTCAGTTCCTAAGAGACTCTAACCATACAGTTGTAAGATTAGTTCCTAGGCATTTGAGGACTATGATGTTAAAGGCTAGAGAGGAAGGGAATGAAGTTGAGATTGCTGTTGTGAATGCTCCTGACCCTGTTGTTCTTTTAGCAGCAGCGATGTCCTTCAGCGATAATATTGACGAACTAACAATTGCTGCTGCATTGCATGAAAAATTGTATTCAAAATCGCTCAAGTTGACGAAGATGCCAAATGGAATAATGGTTCCTGCAGACTCAGAATATGTGCTATGGGGGCGAATAACCTTAGACAACGATGATGAAGGTCCATACGTAGACATTACAGGTACTGTAGATGACATTAGGCAAGAACCTGTCATTGAAATTGAGGGAGTCTTCCACAGAGATAATCCGATATTCCATGCTCTAATTCCAGGCGAGGCCGAGCACAAGACATTGATGGGTCTTCCAAGAGCTCCTACAATCAAAGACGCTGTAAGTAAGGTCTGCGAGTGTTTGGATGTACACATGACTGAAGGTGGTTGTGGATGGCTATCAGCAGTTGTCAAGATTAAAACAGTCAATCCAGATGACGCCAAAAAAGCAATAATGGCTGCACTAGAAGGTCATAAGAGCATGAAAATGGTTACAATCGTCGATGAGGATATTGATATTTCAGACCCAGTCAGAGTAGAATGGGCAATGGCAACTAGATGGCAACCAGACAAGGATACAATTATTCTATCCAATCAGAAAGGTAGTTCTTTAGATCCTTCTCGAAATGAAGACGGCACTACATCAAAAGTTGGATTTGATGCTACTATACCATTCGGAGTTGACAAAAGCGGATTCATGTCAGTTCAATGACGAGGTGGTTTTTTGACTCAGGATAGTGGTGATTTACTACAACACCCTAGACGTAATCTTGGCAACAGGTATCGTTCTCAAGCACAAAAATTTGTCAGATTGGCAAATATGGATGAATCGAGATTTGATGACAATATAGCATGGGCTGAACAAAATGCTAGGCAGGCAATTTTACATGATTTTACCGACGAAAAGAACTGGCGTTGTCTTGCCGACATAAAAGTAATTTTGAGTGATGGAGAAGGATTATACGCACTTTTGGAAGACATTTTTTCTGTTTTAGGAAGAGACCCGGATAATATAGAACAATTGCAAGATATTGATTTTTTGAAATTAGGTTTAGAATTGCTTGAGGCTGCGTTTTCTAGAGACCCACTGGATCCAGATGTTTGGTGGAGCAATATGAATTCTGAAAAAACAATTGAGTCAAATATTGAGGCATTTTCTGAACGGTGTAAAAAGCTAGATTTTACCGACCAGCGTGCTAACATAATTTTCGGGAGGAGAATAGAGAGACTCAGAGATTCCGGCTACACTTTGGAATTCATACAATTATCAAAACACCTTTTGGCCCATCGTCCACATAATCACGAACTCTGGATGGAATTGGGTCGCTTGCATGAGCGGAGAGGAGAAATTGATGAAGCTTGGATGTGTTATGACCATGTTCAAAATCTCAGACAACACATTTCTCCAAGGGACGATTTCTTGAACCGCCTAACTAGTAAAATGGACGGCAAAGAGCAGACACAATGGTCGAAACCTTCAGTCGAAAAAAGGGATGAATTTTTGAGACAAATGATGGAATTGTCAAAGAGAGTCTCAAAATCTGAAGACAATATTCAACATGCTTACACTGATGAAAATGTTGATTCAAAGCATCCTGATTTGTCGAGATTGGAATTGCTGATCTCTAACGAAGATTTTTCTGAGGCTTTCTTCCTTGCAAGAAGGTTGATTTCTCAGGGTGAAGACTGGGCTACTGACTGGCTTGAGACAGCCCGTGTTGGCTTGGGTGAGTAAAATGAAAAAGTACCCAAAATTTACCTTGGCATGGGTTACTTGTGCCGGAGATGAAAAATCTAGGATTGGAGATGGTTGTAAAGTATTATTTGTGAAGCATCCAAAAAGAGGCTGGGAAATACCGGGTGGTCATTTGATTGATGGTGAAACTCCTGAGCAGGCAATTATTAGAGAATTAAGGGAAGAAACTGGATGTGAAGGAATACTGATGGCCTGGAATAAAGAGTATTATCCAGAGGGTTGGGTAGGTCACGTTGTGGTTGAGGACATCAACGGACTCGAATTCTGGAATGTAAACGATGCTAACGTTAGCGAGGTTAGATGGTGGAAAGAAATACCTCCATTGATAGAATGGACAAGAGAAGAGTTTGAGGATTTAAGCGATTGGTATATTAGTCTATAGATTTTCCAAGGTTAGTACAGTTAGCCTTTGATTCCACTTAGATTTTAATTCATCATCACTGATGCATGCTTGAACAATTGCAACTAACATAGAATCCTCCACGTCGTCTGGATTCTCTAAGAGATTAGAAAACAATTCTAGTTTGTTTATTTTTGCAGCAATACTAACCATGGCCCTTAAATCGGGTCTTTGCTCGCCAGAATATGACTCAGGAAGCATTGAATGACACCATAAGAATACATCTTCAATATCTTTTTCATTGACCTTCAGAACTGGTTCACTTTCATCAGCACTTCGTGGTTTAGCTTTACTAACTTGGTCTTTCATAAGTTCTGCATCCGAATCGATATTTTCTAGTGATAATTCGATGAATAAAGTCCCTGCTTCAATTGCCATGTTAATTTGACTAGCCTTTATTGCGTGTGCATGTGCATTCCATGCATGCCTAGCAGCATCGAACATATGGCCAAGAGATGCCCGAATACGACTTGCACCTAACCTAGAAATTGCTATGGTTTCGTTTGCATGACCTGAGTTTCTAGATATGTCTGCATAAACTGCTAATGCCATCAAAGGAGCACCGGTTGCCATATGAAATGCAGCTTTATTGAGAAGCGATAAATCATGATCTCTACTTGCTTTAGCTACCGATTTTAAACGAATTTCTGCCCATGTAAGATCTTCATCAGCACCTTCTGTATCTCCAGCCTCAAATCGACTCAAGCCACGCTCCATTCTGAGGCGACCTTCCAATTTTAAATCTCTAGTTTCAGGTGCCTTTGCGATTTGTATTGCGTCATTAATTGCTTGCTCCAAGTGCATATCACCCAACATTCTTCTTCTGACAAGGCCCAAAGTTGCTTTCTCTGCTGGTGAAAGTTCTTTTTCAATTAATTCCAGTAGTTCGGCAGCGTCTAAGAACATGGATGCTTCAGCAATCATCAACCAAGATTCAATATTCATTTCTTCTTTCCACTGTTCTAAGACTTCGATTTCAACAGGACCCTTTTCTCTCCACCTAGAGATAAAAAATCCTGGCGAGTTAGGTACATCTATCTGCGTCATTGAACATCCCGCCTATTAATTGTTGCAACATGAGCAATGAACGCTGACTCAGCGGCAATTCTATCTGCTTTTCCACTCCACCCTGCTGCTCCGTCGTGTCCTCCGCCATTTCCTCCAATTTGTTTAGAAATCTCTTCCATAATCAATCCCAAATGTATCCCTTCGACGGTTGCTTTTCTTGATGCACGGGCGGTCATTCTTGTTTCGCCATCTCTACTTCTACTGACTAGTGATATTTCAGCTCCAGTTCCAATTAGCAGAGTCGCTAACCGGCCTTCTAAAGTTCCACTATTAGTATGAACAATATTCCACATACCTGATTCTATCGACTTAGATCTAGAAAGACCTCTAAGCAGGCTACCCCTTTCACTTGGGCTAGTTTCTTCAGTTTCTATGAATTCAACCATTGATGGATAATCAATTTCACTATCTTCTAGCAACTTAGATGTCTTAGAAAATGATGATTTATTGGCATGTTTATACCTTCCAGTGTCAGTTATCAAACCTGCAAGCAGAAGTTTTCTAACAGGAGTAGTAAGAGTGCTAGGAGAAAAATTAATCAAATAATCAGATATAATTTCAGTAGTCGCCGAAACATCCATCTTAATCATAAGGTCATACTCTGATAACTCCCAGTCGTCTGTATCATGGTGGTCGATTACACATTTTGGAACATTAGGAGGTAATTCAACTCCTATCTGCGAAGGCGATGCTGCATCAACAATTACGATTGCAGATATAGATTTAGGCCATTTGGTATGGCTTGAAGCAATTTTTCTAAACGGGGCGGACAAATCTTCACAAACCTTCTTCGCAACTCTGCCCAAGTGTAGCCCGCAAGCCATCATATTACTATTCGAAGATGCTAGTGCTATTGCAGAACCGATAGTATCCATGTCACCATTCATTCCTGTAACTACAGGAACAGCACCGTTTGAAGTGAACTTTTTCAGCCAAGAATCCAATTCACCCAAAAGGGCGGATTCAGAATTTTTTGATTTTTTATTCACTGAGATCCCTCAAGAACTTTCTTTAATTCTTCATACGAAGATACAAGTTCCTTCTCTCTTTCTTCAAAGCGGGACATGTGCTCTTTGAGAGATTCAATGTCTTTGAGTAAAACTTCATGCAAGGATTTCCTATCTGAAACCTCAATTAATACTCCGCCTAATTGTTGGTGCAGAGCTAAATCTTTGGGCTGATTATTAACAGCATCTGCGGTTGCCTCTAGTTCTAAAATTTGGGCTTTTAGAGTTGCTATTTGCTGTCTTGCAGACTGAATTTCACCGACAACAACTTGAAATTGTTCCATGCTTTCCATATTCTCACCTATTGGTCTCAAAGGGTAGTGGTTGATGAAGTCTTAGTATTGATCAATTACATCAATCAGTGAATCTACGGCGATTAACCCTCGAATACGTGTATTCCACATGGCTCGGAGATCTTTTGCCTTGGCTTCTTTTATTTCGAAAGAGAAAGAATCTCCATCCCATTTAACCTCACAATCAGTAGCTAAAGCATCACAAAGAGATTTTGTAGAATCAAAGTCTTTTGAGCGAATGTCTAAATTAATTTTCCAGTAAGGCATGTAGAAACCTCTTTTGGTTTCACTCTTCTTCTGAATCGCTTTCTTGCAGGCTTCTTTCGTAATCTAGAGCCGCCTGTTGTGCAATATAAGCCATGTCAGCAGTTGTGGCTCCTTCAACAGATCTTCTCAAGATTCTACTGTTGGCATCAGATGCACGGGTGAATGGTTCCCAAGCACCGCCAGCAAATGTATAATCACATTTATTGCAATGCCAAATACCTACAGATCTTCTAGTCACTTTGCGGTATTGACAGACTGGACATGTGTACTTAGCGCTTTTCTTGGCTAAGGCCGAGGCCGAATTTCTTCTAACTGATACACCATACCGTGCACCAAATCTTGCTGTTGCGCCTGCTTTCTGTGTTCGCTTTGCCAATCAGTTCCCCTCCTGGTTTGCCACGAGATTTCTAAGCTCGCCACAGCGTTCCTGCGCGACTTCGAATATCTCTGCGAATTCGGCGGGCGTGAACACCCCTCTTAACCCCTTTTGTAGTGAATGAAGGTGTCCTTCATCTCCGAGAGTGATATGAATTCGTTCATCTCCGCCCAATTCTTCCTCTTCGGATGGGTCGTAAACGTATCTTCCACCGACACGTGTAAAAGATGCCATAATTGGTGTTCCATTGACTTTCAGTGTGTAATCCTCACCGACATCAAATCTCTCGGCAGGTACAATTGCAGTTCTTAGGGCAGCAATTGCAGCAAGGCCACATGCATCGAAAATATTTCCTCCGTCTGAAAGAACGTGAATATCAATCATGACTCCCCAAACTTTCTCTCCAGGAACGATACAAAGACTGGACATATCAATACACCCTGACTCTCGAATTCCTCTGTCTACGACTCTGCCGAGTTCAATCGATTCAGGTGATGGTGGTCCAGGTTCATACTTTCTATGTGCTACAGGTCTCAATTCAGCACCACACATCAGTGAACCTTCTGAAGGTCTGTCAGGCCAAGGAGTTCTGATTTCAAATTTAACACCAGCATAAACTATGGTCTTGCCTAGAGTTACTTTAGCAGATCCTTCTGCGTTGTATAGGCAATCGGTTTCAAGTTCAAATTTACGTCCTTCGAACCTAGCACGACCATCGATACGAGAATCAGTCTCTGCAAGTCTAGCCAATTCTTGTCGAAGCAAATTTGGCACTAATTCTACCATCAGTTACCACCTCCGTCATACCTGCGTTTAAGAGCGTCAACCATAATCTCGTGAATTTCTGAAGCAGCCTTAAAATTATATTCCATTGCTAAATTATACTCTTCGGGAGATAGATCTCCGTCCATTTGCAAGAATGCGATTTCTCCGGTATTAGGTAGAATTCCAACAGGCAAATCTGCTTGTCCATAGTTGTCTTCAGCTTTGTCTAAATCTAAAACTACAGTATCTTCAACTTTTCCAGATGCAACGCCTACAATCATATCTCGCATTGGAATTCCTGCGTCAGCAAGAGCTACTGAAGCAGCAGTTATGCCTGCACATCTTGTTCCAGCCTCAGCTGCTAGAATTTCTATCTCAACACGTATTTTTGAACGGGGAAAACGTTCTACCAAAACCACTGATTCTAGAGATTCAGCAGTAACTTTGGAAATTTCTCGAGATCTTCTGTTAAACCCTGGTCTAATTCTATCACTAGTTGAAAATGGTGCCATATTATATCGAACATCTATTACTGCCCTGTCCTGCCTCTGAATCTTTCTAGGATGTGCTTCCATTGGTCCATAAACAGCAGCAACTGCAACATTCAAACCATGAGTGACTATTGCCGAACCATCGGCGGCTGGTAGAATTCCGGCCTCGATTGTCACTGGTCTCATTTCATCTAATTTTCTTCCATCTAGTCTAAGACCATCTTCTCTTAATAATTGTACGTCGCCATATCCACCCATCAAACATCACCTCTATTTGGAGCATTTTTTTCGTGCGCAGAAATTTCTGCATCGAATGTATTTTTGTGACCGTGATCTTGAGCGATTTGAATCGCTTTACGAGCCCAAGCAATACCTTCAGCATCGCCATCTACCCACACTTTGCCATTCTGACCAATGATTATTCTACAATCACTGGAATTTTTTAGCCTCTCAAGGGTCAAATTGTCCTTTCCTTTAATCCTGTCAATGTGGTTGACCGGAATAGTAAGTAGGGAGCCTTGCTTTATTCTTCGGAGTCCGACACCTTTCATCGTTAATACAACGTTGTGACACTCATCAACCTCTTGAACACGAGCTAAAGCGGCATCACCGATTCCCATGTGCTGTCTTGCAGCACCAAATTCGACTTTCCAAGGAGCTAGAGACATTGGCAGAAGGCCTTGAAATGCTCCATTAATATCCATAAACCAAAGATTATTTCTAACTTCAGCCACAGTGGCAACAACTAAATCTCCAGACCTAGGAATGTAAGAACTATTTATTGGATCAACAGATACAGTATCATTGATTTCTCTAGCCCAACCTAATTTGGTTGCAATAATCTCTTCATTTTGTGCGACTGCACCGCTTCCTATTCGCTTCCCGGCGGATGGCCCGATTGCCATACCCGGGGTCACGAGACGCAGCTCGGCGCCATTTTGACCTTGGGACATTTCTTCTCTCCAAATCGGGCGAAACGCCAACCCATGATAAAGCCGACCCTAAGAAAAGAATGGAAATTATATCTCTTTGACTTCAGTTTGTGAAGAGACTTTCATTATCATTCCAATTATTTCACCCTTCATTCCTGCAGGGCAATCGATAACACAAGCCCATGAACCATCTTCTAGCCATCCCTCTTTTACCTGATACTGCCTCAATATTCGTTGAGAAGTACCATATCCTGTTCCAGGAATCTTAAAAGCGAGTCTTACGGTTTCAAACGAAAGTGGAATTAGTAATTTCAGTTTATCCACAGCATCTTTTATTTGCAAATCCAACTTTTTGAATGGATCAACAGAATATCGCGATTCATCAAGGGCTAGTTCAATTCTTGTTACTGGATGAGGACTTTTTGTTTTGGGATCTACTGCTTGACTGTGGATATGGTGGATAATCTTCTGTCGCATCCTCTCAACCATAGATTTTCTTTGATTAGTTGTTAATTGAATACTTCCTTTCTCAAGAATTATTTTGGTTATTTCTAGTATGTCTTGGGTGTTGAAGGTATTTTGAATCGCATCTTCTGTAGGCCTTTCACCGCCGCGTGCATCATGAAAAACCTCATCCATAACTAGAAAATCATCTATATTTACTGAATCAGGGTCGTTTTTGAAATCATCTACCATTTCAGGGTCAACAAGTATTTCATATCGTTTACCGCCTTTCTCCATCCTCGCCAAAACAGCATCATCCATGCTTACCATAGTCTTGCCTCATGTTGGAATAAACTAGGCAGCCAATGAGTCTAACGGTTAAATTATTCTTCAAGAGGCTTCAAACGGTCAATTTGTTTGTTTACTTCCTCTCTATCCAATACTCTAAACCCATCAGAATCGATGACAGCGACTTCAACAGCATCTCTGTTCAGTTCTTTATCATTGGAGAATCGAAGTCCTTCAAGTCCCATTTTCATAGCGGCATTAAGTGTGAGGTTTTGTTTCCAATTTTTCTCGAAATATTCTATCACAGTATTTCTTCCACTACCGATTGCTCCTGCATGGTAGGATTGGTATGCCCCACTTGGATCCGTTTCATAAAGATGAATTCCATTATCATCAACCCCTCCGATGAGCAATGCTGTACCAAACGGCCTAGAGCCGCCATATTGAGTGAAAGATTGTTTGAAATCACAAATCTTCTTGATTAGAACATCTATTGGAACGGTAGCACCATATGTGATTCTATTGATTTGCGCTTCGACTCTTGATCTGGCCACTAGTTGCCTTGCGTCAGCGACAAGTCCAGATGTCGCAACTCCAACATGGTTGTCTATCTTGAACATTTTTTCGATTGATTCAGGGATAATTAGGCGACTAATGATTCTCTTGTCGCAAACTAAAACTACACCGTCTTTGAACTTCAGTCCGGCGGTAGTAGTACCTCTCTTGACGGATTCTCTAGCATATTCTACTTGGAATAGTCTTCCATCTGGGCTGAATGTTGTAATTCCATGGTCATATCCTCTTCCACTTGGTTGCATAATCTCACTTGTCCTTGCCTTAACTCGACACTTTATGAGCATGAGGGTCGATTGCCACAATCAACACACTCTCGCAGAGCAGTTGAGGATTGCCAACCCATATAACTTCTACTAGTTCCACCCTCAAACTCTTGTGGTAAGAGGTATTGCCCATTGCATGCGGGTTGCCATTCTATCTTCCGGAGGAAAAGATTCCTCAGTTGCATGGTGGTGGGCTAAGTGTAATGGATGGGATATTGAATGCCTTGTTACTGTTTCAATAACGGGAAATGATTCTTGGATGTTTCAAATCCCAGGAACAGACATGGTTGAACATCAAGCAAAACTGGCTGGATTAGACTGGTTGCGAGTAGAGAGTGAAGGATTACAGGAGAGAGAGATTTTAGATCTAGAAGAGTCTCTTATGAAATTAAATATTGATGGGATTGTTTCTGGAGCATTACGCTCCGACTATCAAAAATCTAGAATAGAACAGATGTGTGAAAGACTTTCAATAAAAAGTTGGACGCCCCTATGGCACCAAGATAGTCTACAACATATGAAAGGATTAGTAGAGAATAATTTCAAAGTTATGATTACAGGAGTTGGTTGCGAAGGACTTGATGAAAGATGGATAGGTCATATTTTGACCGAAAAATCGCTACTCGAAATGGAAGAATTATCAAAAGAATATAGATTTAATATTGATGGTGAAGGCGGAGAATATGAAACTCTAGTTGTAGCAGGCCCCCATCTTGAAGGTGAACTGAGAGTAATGGGTACTAGTCGATGGGATGGAGTTAGAGGCGAATTAGAAATCAAATCTGTCGAATTAATCAAGCCTTGATTGCTTCTCTAGCAAGTTTAACACATTCATCAACGATTTCTCCGGAATCTCCGATATGGTTCGCAGGGTCAAACATCTCTTCTAGTTCCTCAATACTAAAAGCAGCAGAAATTTCTGGAGTTCTAGCACAAACATCAATCAATTCAATTTTCTTATCAACAGCCTCAAAAGATGCTGATCGTAAAATCTCATGTGCTTCATCACGAGCAATTCCGTGTTCAACTAGTTCAATCATAACTTTTTCAGCCATCACTAGGCCGCGCTGAGAGAGAATATTTTCCATACATCTCTCCGAGTCAACCCACATATTTGTCAAGACATCCCTAGTCTTAGTAATTACATCTTCACAAAGTGCTGATCCATGCGATAAAGTGAATCTCTCGCTACTTGAATTAGCCAAGTCTCTTTCATGCCATAGTAATGCATTTTCATATGTCGGGATAATCATAGAACGAACTATTCTAGCAAGTCCAGAGGCATTTTCAGATTTAATTGGATTCTTTTTGTGGGCCATTGTCGATGAACCAACTTGTTTTTTGATGTCGAAACCTTCACCGGCTTCTTGAATTTCAGAACGTTGTAAATTTCTAACTTCTTGTAGAATTTTTTCACATGTGGCCGCAATGTTTGCCAACCATGAAACATATTCGATGTATCGATCACGTCCAACCACTTGGGTAGTAGCAAGTGGAACTCCAAGTCCTAGGTGAGTCAGAATTAGTCGTTGTAATTCCCTTGCGTTTTTACCTTGGGCAGCACCAGTTCCAACGGCTCCTAGAAATTTACCAACTGCAATCCTAGGAGTTGCTTCATCTAACCTAATAAGTTGCCTTCTAAGTTCATCCAACCAAACCGCAGCTTTGAGTCCAAAAGTGATAGGTACTGCGGCTTGTCCATGTGTTCTTCCAAGCATTACAGTATCTCTTTCTCTCTCAGCAACATCTGCACACACTCCTATTAGTAAGCATAATTGCTCTCTTAACATTACTATACTATCTCTTAATTGTAAAGCAACCGCAGTATCGACAATATCATTTGATGTAGCACCTAGATGAATACACCAGCCAGCGTCACCTGCGGCCTCAGCCATTGCTTTTGTTAATGCCATGATATCGTGTTTTGTTTCGGCCTCAATTTCAGATACACGATCTTTGGATACTGATTCTGAATTCGCTATAGCTGCAACAGCTTCGTAATCTTCTTTGGATACTTTTCCTAGTTGCATGTGAGCCCAAATTAGTGCTCTCTCAACTTCGAGTTGTCTTTCATGCCTACCAAGTTCAGACCAAATATGTTTGAATTCTTGGCGACCGTAGCGATAATCTAGTGGACAAAAGGCCATGATTACTGGTCTTGTATTAGACTCTTGAACCTTCCTACATTACAGGTGAAATCCTTTTCACAATATGGTGACAAAAAAAATATCATTAAAACGAGTTCTAAATCTAATTTATTGGGGGAATATAATAATCCTTCAATAATTCAACTTATTTATGGCAGATAGTTCGGTTAATGTTGAAAGCCGTACATCTTCTCAGGACAAGAGATGGACAATTATGGCTGCACTACTAGGTACAAATACTGCATTTATGCTTTTTCAGGGAATTGAACAGGAACGCAGCCCCACTGAAATAAGAGAATTGGCACTATCGATAATTGCTGCAACTTTACCTTTTCAGGGTATTTATTTTTTGATTTACACTTTTGTTTTGGAAAATGAGGCTACCCTAGAAGATGAAATGCGAGATAGGTTGCAGAAAGCCTCGGCAATTTGCCAACTAGTTGCTTATATCTCCTTGGTTGGTGTAGGAATGATGTGGTATAATATATCGACTAGTGTAGGTATATTTTTTGTAGTATCAACCATACTAGCAATAATTTTCATCCGCGTGGCTATGAAGCCTTATAATACAATTGACAATAAGAAGAAGGAATCATCAATTGATAATTAAATCGAAAATTTTAATCATAAAGCCAGTAATTGATGCAACAATAAGAAGAAAGATCATCATTGCTATAGGACCGTACTGATTCTTATCATCCATTGCAGTCCCCAATATACCGTCTCGACTAATGGCATTAGAAAAACTACTAGCTTCTTCAAACTGAGGAGGGCTTCGCCTTGGTATTCTTTCTCCTTTTCGAATTGTAGAGACTATCTCCTTCTTTGAAGAACCCGCCTCACCTTCGCCACTCGCCATGTAGTTCCGTATAATTGGGGGGTCATGAGTATTTCCATTTCCGTAACTGTCATTCACTTGATTAGTATGGGACTGGCATGGGCAGGTGGAGATTTATTCCCGAGGAAAATAAAATCCATCTTGCCGTCGAAGGCAGTGTTGGGGGGACATCACTCGGATTACATATTGCAGCGGATGTAATCCAGGATGGTGGTCGTGTTCTATGGATCTGTGAAAAAATGCCAGATAGCAAAAGATTTTCTCAATTATTCAAAAATCTCTCACTAATTGATGCTTCTAAATTTCATGCGATGTCATTATCTAGTTCTATTGATAAAGTGGTTCAATCGATTATCGGCGCTTTGAAGTCCTTGCCATCTGTAAAATTAATTGTGATGGATGATTGGTGTCCAAGTTCCGGGAAAATCCCGAGTTCTACAGTTAGTGAGATTATGCTGCTCAAAGAAAAAATACCGGATGATACAATCCTTTTACTAATTAGTAAGGCGAGTATTGATGCAAGTGGCGAAAAAGAAAATACAAAATATGCACGGGCTGAAAATAAAATGTTGGAAAATGACTTTGCAATTTCTATTCTTTCAAGACCGAAAGACGGCCCATTGAGGGAGTTGAAAACAGGTGATAAGAAAATCCGCTTAGAGTTAACCGAGGAAGGTTTCTTCGAGTTAAATTAGTCATCATCCAAATCTAAAAGTTCTGCCATTTCTTCGAGAGCTTCTTCATCAGGTTCATCAAATTGTTCTGGATTGATAGCATTACCAGGTCTTTGATCGTTTCCTGCAATGTTAGGCAAATTACTTTCTATAGATTCTTCTCGATTCTGTCTAGCCTGCTTTATGATAAACCACATCATAACCAAGAAGGAAATACCAAGAATGATGTAGGCTACATTTTTGGTGGTCTGTTCATCTGCCATGAAGGTAAACTTTGGGCTTAAGTTATGATTATTTCCTTGATGTGAGGTCAAAATCATTCTATTGAGAAACATTCCACTCAATGGGCCTAGTAAGGTGCCTTCTCGAATCAAGTGGTGCCTGTACCCAATTTTCAAATGGAGGTTTTCTTGGTTCATCTATCCATAGAATATCAGATTTAATTCTGCATTTTGGACACCTGACGGCTTGATTGGTTCCCATCGATTTCATGCGAACATTACATTTTTCGCACATAGGTCTCGTTTTTTCCGGAACCGGATTTATTATCCTCAGTCTTTCAAGGTGTATCGTTTCGTCTGGGCTATGTAATCCATTAAATTCTACTTCATCACCTTTTTTCAACCATTGAGAAAGTAATTTTATTTTACCAGATTCGGCAAATGCAACAATTTTGTGATTAGTACATGTCAAAATAACAGTCCCGCGCGAAAGGATTTCAATTTCATTAACTTTATCTTTCATATTTTCTCCTAGGTGGTCATCACTTGCCTGATTTGTGACAAAGACTCTCATTCCAGAAATTGCTTCTGTTTCTTCGGAATCGATCAAATACTGTGCTGATTTTTCAGCAGACTTGAACGTAGTGGCCCTAACTCCAAACAGTACCGGGCAAGGCCCTCTTGGCGCGATTAGACTATTTCCTGTTCTAGAATCTCTAGACATGAAAGTATCTTTCATTGCATCAATTTCCTGTAATCTCTTGGAGTCTATTCTTCTAACGTTTTCTTGGTATTCACCATCCTGACTCCTCCATGCAATTGCCTCGAATGTAATGTTAGACTTACTCCAAGCTACGGCAGCTGTTGCACCAATTCTCCCATGCCCACCCCATGATTTATCAGCGTCTGGTATATCTGACAACTTGACTTCTCTTCTAACAGCATCATAATAAAATGCATCTTCGGGTATTTTGTTTGAAAACCAAACCATTCCGGGGTCTGTCGCAAATTGTTCCCTGTGATAATCATCTGAGTCCGTGACTTTTCCAGCAAGAGGTTTTATCTTCCTGTTCCACCAATCATCAAGGTGAATCATTAAATCATTTTCTTTTTCGGTACTCAGTTGAACTGCAACTGCTGCATTACCCCTTGTTCTTTGTTTTGCAAAAGGCCATAATCGGACCAATCTTAATTCGCCAACTGAAACATTTTTTGGAAGATTCGAAATCAATTCATCCAAGGTTTTAGTAGTACATCCACCTCCTAGGTGATCGGTATCATCAAGACCTAACCAACCCATAAAATCACCTCACTGGACTGAAATAATCGCCCTTATCATTATTGTCTATAATCCGCTTTCTAACGTGTTTTATTCCAATAGATTGGGGGACACGAAATAATCTAGCGCCAACCGCCCATCCAGCACCCATGTCACTATTTCTATCACCAATCATCATATCTAGTTCATTAACAGGCGAGATTTTTTCTTTCCACCAATTAACTGCATTAAACTTGGAACCTATTTCGATAATTTTCTGCTTAGAATCAAACACCTCCATAGGCTTCTTACGCAATAATTCACTGCCAAGTTGTAACATACCCGGATTAGGTTTTCTGCAAGAGCAGTTATCTCTATTTCTATGAGGGCATGTTATTATCATATCAAAATGTGCATCTTTGTCATATTCTAAGAATAATTGTCTTAATCTCTCGTGAATTACGAATAATTGATTTTCATCCCACAATCCGCGCATAATTGGAGATTGATTTGTTACTATACATGTTCTGAAACCCAAACGCCGAAGATCCCCGACTGCTTCAGGTGCCTCGGGCAAAATCTCAAGTTCTTCTGGTGAGTTAATGTATGTGGATTTTCCAAGATTGAGCACTCCATCTCTATCTAGAAAAGCAATTGCCCCATTTTCTGCTACTCCTTTAGGAAAATTGGCGGGCGTGAATTCAACAATGGGCCCCCGCATAATTAGGCCTAGTGTGATTTATTGAAGTGATTTGCCATTATAACACAAGTTTTGAAGTCAAGTTAATCACTGCGCATTACATGGAGACCCAGTCTGTAGTGGCAATAGTAGGTGCTATTGGGCTGGTGCTTCTAGCGATATCATGGCATTTCCGAAAGATAAATACTCCAAAAATCGCACAGTTTGGTTGGATTTTAGTATCATTATATTTCTTTTCAGCATCATGGAAATATTATTCACATCAAGATTACATTTTGACTGTAATGAGCATGCTTGCACTACCACTAGGATTTGGAATTGCAATATGGGAAGGTAAAGTTGAGACTGGTAAAACCAAGGATGCATTAATCTGGTCAAGAGGTGCTATGGCATATGCTGGTGGACCATATCTTCTGATTGCGCATGTACCTTGGTTGAGTATTCTCGCAATTTGGTTTGTGGCATCACAAGTTGCTTTGTTTTATCGAATTTCAGGTACTGGGGACATACACCTTGGTGAAACCTGGGTTCAAACCGAAACAGGGAGGGTAAACTGGGATTCTTGGGATGGTAATCGCTGGTTTAGCACAGAGACATTCGGCGAATTTCCATACCAGACTGAACTCGTAGCCGGTGACGGTTCCTTAATCGGCATCAATTTTGTTCTTGCATGTACTGCATTACAATCAATGGTTATCTTTATTGGAGCTATTTCAGTTCTTGATATTGATTGGAAAAGAAGAATACGTGCTTTGATTTTTACAGTTCCAGTAATCCATATTTTGAACGTTTTTAGAAATGTGGGGCTAATTTGGATGCATCAGACATACACAACTTGGAGTTATTTCGGAATGTCAGTTTTCGAATTCGGTCATAATTATGCTTCGAGGTTCGTATCATTATTTGCAATGTTCTTCATGGCATTGATTATGTTTGAGATATTACCAGAGCTTCACAGGCACATAGTTAGGCTTCTAAAGCCTCTAGGGATACTTCAACCCAAAAAGAGTAAATCTGCCTAGTTTTTTGACCATTCTTCTGAAGGATTACTTCTTGACCATTTTACTCCACTATTACTTGGGTATTCAATAGTCTCTTTTCCATCAATACCAATCATTCCCATAAGCTGATTTGACGGAGCGACAATTTGTTCATCAGAACCTAATAAATCTTCAAATGAAGGCATATTCTGAATTTCTATATTCGATAATGAATCTTGGTAACCATCGCTTGGTTCCTTGTTGTTGTTAGAAAATTCCGACTGATAAATCTCGGCAGAAGCGGTTTGCGTGGAGATAATTCCTTGATTGGATTCTAATTTAGAATCTTGTAAACCAAGCATAGACTCGGCGATTTCAAAATTCTTCTCATCACCCCAATCTTCCTGCTGTACACTATTCCTATTCCCTCTAGTAACCAGAACCAAAAGTCCAAGAAGTCCGACAAACACAATTGCCCCAACTGAATAAATCAAGTCATTGGCTATACTTGGCGCAAGATCAGCATTATCGCCTACTCCATCTCCATCTGTGTCCTTAGATTCATCAGGATCATTAGGAAATTCATCTAGTGCATCTGGAACTCCGTCACCATCACCGTCAAAGGCGTCAAATTTAGTAACGCAAATACTTGACGCTAATTCTATTTCAAGTTCTGAAACCTCTAAATCAGAATTTGTATCCATTCCGATGAAATTATAATCATTCTCATAAATTTGTGAACTTAATAATTCAATAGAAACGGAATCCCGATCATTTGATAGTTGGTCGAATATTATCCAAATTTCATTGTCACATTGGCAGGATTCTTGTAAGATCTCTGCATATTCAATCTCGCCGTCACTATTCAGATCGACACTTTGGAAATCTTCTCCCTGAATGTCCATTTCAGTGATTACAGATTTAAATTCAGTCTCATCAATTAGTCCATTGGCATCTTTATCTGTCATTTTCATTATGTTGTCAGCATTATCTCTGCAGGTCATTTCGACAACAGGTTCGGTAATTGGTTCATCATCAATAATCGGGTCTATGAAATCGCTGTACTCCCAACTTGCAATTATTGAAACATCAGAAACATCAGTCTCCGCAGACAATGTAATGTCGAATCTTCCATTCGCAGGTAAATCAACATATATGGTTTGCAAAGTTCCTTCGCCATAAGACTCTAGTTCTATATCTTGAGATTCTGTTTCTAAACTAGGCCTCTGTCGACCCATGTCATCTTCATCTTCGAAGAAGAAATCATCGAAACCAAAAGTTACAGCTTTACCATCCAAGGTAAGAGTAAGATCTCCAGTTCCACCAAAAGTCGAAATTTGTAAATAGTTTCCAGGTTTTTCAAGGTTTAAGAAGAAAAATAGTTCCCCACCTTCTGGCGCTTCAATGCCAAGAATTTCCTCGTTGTTGAATAATTCGATAGGTGTGCCATCATATGTCCAAACATATCTATCTTCAAATGATGCAGTTATCATTACATTTCCAAATACTTCATCAGTATCGAGTAAAATATACCACATTCCAGGTGTGGGGTCATTAAATCCGACAATATCTGAAGCCCCGGGGCTCGATGAAAGGTAATCGAATTCTGATGTAGTAGGGGCTTGTTCTAACTTCATGTAAAGAGTCGCTTCGCCAAAACCTTCCGACAAGTCAACTTCCAGTCTCTCAGTACCTGTGGGGACATTAATTTTGAAGTATTGATCTAGTGATTCATAACCACTCAATGGACCATACTTTTGTCCCGGGAATAATTCAATAGCATCTTCAGGTTCAATATTTTCTGGCTCATATGTAAATTGAGCTGAAATAGTAAAATCAGTAGCCCTTTGATACGTATAAGCAGTGATATAATATATTCCAGGCTCTAAATCATATAATGTAACTACATTGTCATTTCCAGGTCCACCATCCCATGCAACTTTCTGACTATTTGCTACACTATCTTCTGCAAATTCATCTTCAAAGATTCCTGGGAAAAATCCAAAATCAAATGGATCGGGAACGGTACCCCAAGAAATACCCAAATCAACGTTACCAGTGCCGCCATAGGTCTTAATCGACAGAGATGATAAGTTTTCATTTAAATCGACATAATAGTACAGTAACTTATCTTCCAAAGGAACATTTCTGCCTCCGGATATTGATTGATCGGTTACTGGAATTCCATTGAAAAGTTCAGTCATTTCTTCAAGAGGTGGTGGTGGTTCAGCAATTTCCCAGTCTAAGTATATTGATAATGACTCAATTTCATAAATTGGCACAACAACAAACCACCATGTTCCCGCTTCAGGCCACTGCCATTCTTCGTAGACAAATCCCCATTCATTTTCAATGTAGTAATCATGTTGCCAAGAATTAGGGATATACTCATGTGCAACATATATTTCAAAGCCCGAATCCTCTTCTTCAAACCACTCTTTAGATTCATCGAAAGCAGAAAAATATGCCCCTTTGGTCATTTCATCTATCTCAGCGAAGAATAGAAGTTGGTCTCCGGGTAATCCTGAAATATCAAAAATCTCTTCACCATTGAAAATTTGGATGGCTTGAGTAACTATACTTCCATCCGGCATCACCCATGAAGCTCCAATAATTTCTCCAGTAATTTCCATCAAATCACTGGTGAACATTCCTTCTCCTTCGGGGAATCCCCAGAATGACTCATTTGCAGCATTGCTTATTCGAAGATCGTCTATCATTCCCATAAAATAATTACAATCGCATCCAGCACCCATTTTTCCGATAATAAGCTCGTCACATTCTAGTCCATTTTGAAAACAGTTATTTGAACCAAAATCACCCAAAGGAATTTTAGAATCTTCGGCATCTATAATTCCAGCTGGATTACCATCAATGTAAAATTCACCATATGAATCTTCTTCGATAACGACCTTTACATGAGTCCAGTTATTCTCAGTAATCGACATGTTAGAAATGGGATTCTTTGACATTGAATATTCACTTGAATATGCGAGTTGGCCATTATTGACGTACAAGCCCCAACCATAATCACCCATCATAGTGATGAATTGGATTCCTGATGTATCTGGTAAATTCACCATAGCTTCAATCTCAATGTGGCTTCCCCAATCTGGTAATTCATCTTCGATAATTATGAAGTCATCATACCCATCAAATCTTAGTGCATAATCGGCTCCTGGTCCAATTTCTACGACACCATAGACAGGAACTAGTTCAGGGTCATTACTCAAATCATTCCAAGTTCCAGGCATTATATTTCCAATATTTGTTCCAGCAATATGAACATAATCTTCCTCATCATTGGATGATGGCTGATTTTCACCCCAGTTTCGATAGTAGAAAGGAGTACCATCGTGCCACTTGAAATAACCTTCTTCGTCATGGTCAGAAAGACCAGTCCATAAGTGCCTAGACTGGTTGTCAAAATTAGCAAATGTTTCAAAGACCCAAGTATTTTCTTCAAGGCTGTCAATTGTAGTCAAGAAACCGTTTAGTCCTCGAGCTACTGAAGCTGAATCTTCCCATGACGCAGCACTAAGTAAGTGGTATGTGTTATTGTTATCGGGATTAATTGCAGTATGTAAGATTGTTATTTCCTCTACACTTTCCGCACTCGAGTAAGATATAATCGGAGTCATTAATGATGCAAGAAATAATGTCACTAAAGCAAATGCTTTACCGTTACCCATGGAGTTCATCACTTTATCGAATTATCAATCCGATTTCAACGTATTGGCGAATTGATTTCTATCACTTTGTCATTTTCTTTCCACCAATACGCAATTCTGTTTCAAGTGGCATTTGGTGTTCCCATGCGAATTCTTTGACAATTCTCCAGCCTTTTTCTGAACCCTCGTAATCTTTGACTTCAATAATCTTATTTCGAGTATTTGCTTTGAAAGCGGCAACCGGTTCTGCATTTTTGAAAACCAAATAGGCTGAACCGAATCCGAATTTTTCCTTCATTATATCGGCAAAATAAGGTGCGATGGGGTCACTAGGAGGCAGTACGAAATCTCTTATCGAAGTAATATCTTTTGCTTCTTCCAACAGTTCTTTTCTACCCCAACAGACTTCATGCAAATCTTCGATCAAAAATCCTTTGATTAGCGTCCCATCTTCTTCAAATCCATTCAGCACAGATTTTAATTCTTCAGGTTTGAATGGGGTTCCTGCTAACCTCATTAACTGTTTCAGAGTAATGACCGGAAAGTTTTCGACCATTTTTCTTAGATATTCCTTGCGAAGTTCAACTGGATCAACATCTGGTTTTGGGACGACAGTTCTAAATCCACCACGGAAATCTTGAACTATATGTCCTGTTCTGATAAGTGGTTGGATTAACTTCCTAAATTCTGATTGAGATAATGCGTGACGCTCTTTGAAAATATTTGGGTCAGAGTTTTTACTGAAAAATTCTACAATATCCCATAAATCTTCATCTGCTTCCTGACCTCTAATTACCAGCAGGTCTTGGAAGTGCTCATATGTACCCCACACTTGATGACCTCTGAGGTTTATACCTTGATGTAGTCTGTTTGCGCTGGCCATACTCTTCAAGTCGGCACGGTATACTTCGCACCTTCCTCTGAGGGCAAAATCGTCTCTGACTTCTAGAGTTTTTCTCATTGCTAAGATTTCATTCTCCAACCTTGTATTTTGGTGCAAATGGTGTTTGTGGAAAAGTGCCCTTTCAGCAATCTCTCTAGGCTGAGGATCAACTATTCCACCTCTTATCATTCTCTCGCCAGTAAGTTTGAAACCTATTGCTTCCAAACATTTTCTAGTTATGTCATCCAAACTTGAAACTGGCTCGTTGTTGAAATTACTTAGAATCGCAACGTCAACTAATTGATCTGAATGGTTGTCTAATAGTACTGAGAATGCCTGACAAAATTCTTCAATATAGGCATTAGGAATGTGTAAATCTTTTATTTCTAGATAATCATTTACCTTGAACATCAAGATTTTTCCTATGGGGTCTACTCCTTTGAAAACAGGCAGGTACCATCCCCTATCAAGTATACTTCGAACCTCCCAAATGAATCTTGAAACATACGGATCGGACTGAGTCATTATTCTCAATTTACGATCTTCTCTTCGTGGCCGTTGTAGCATTTCGACCTCTTCTGGCATACAGTAGAAGGCTTCAGGGTCTGGGACTAGAGAAATAACCTTGGATATTTTACCTGATTTTTCCAGATTCATCAAGGCAACAGTCAAATCTTCGTATGAACGAGTAACGTAGAACCTAAGTGTATTAGCCTTTATGGGACCTAATCTTTTAATGACATCAACTAAAGATGATTCGAAATCTAGAGGCTCATAAACCCCTTGAACTCTATGGAATAATGAAAGTCTACGCCTTCTCCCTACCACATCCTCAAATTGTTTCACGACTAACATTTGACGTTCTAAATTATCGAGAGCTCTCTTGAGGTCTCTTTGCAGAGATTTATGTTCTTCACCCTTAGGAAAATCTTCCATTATTTCCTGTCGGGTAACGTTTATTCCCGGTGGTATTTTTTCTAGAATTTGCTCTTCCATTGGACCAATCCAAGGTTCTGGTTTCAATCCAAGAAGCATGGGTATATTCTTCTTGGTTGTATATCCGATTCTGTTGTGTAATAGTCTGCCCATAATAACATCAGAATCTAATTGCAAATCCTTCCAATCTTTGAATCTAAATTGTTCAACTCTGTACAATAACTCCTGTTGCTTTTGGAAAATTACGTGTGAGTCAAATGCAGAAAAACCATCGTCATATTGAGCAAATGACTTTTGGAAAACCATATTTTGTACCCAACGGTACTCAACAACTTCTTCCTCCCCACCGGTTAATCTATGTTCGTCAACTTTCAAAATATACTCGGCTTCTTCAGTTTGACGATAAAATCCTACCGAAATTACATTCCTCGATTCAAGTTCATGTAGAATTCTTTCTACAAGTTCTTTTGAGAATGGCAATCTTTGTTCCATCTCGTCAGATGTTTTAGGTCCCTCGCTACCAAGCATTTCAATAATTTTAACTCGCATGGCTTCATGAGGATCTCCAAGTGTTATCTTCTTCCACTTGGTTGGTGACCTACCGTCATACTCACAAGATACATCAAAATGAAGTCCTTGAATATTTAATTCTCTGAGGTCTTTTACATCCTTACCGCCATTAACTGCGAGACTTCCAAGAGTTCCGTGTATCTCAGCCATGTAGGGAGTAAACCATTTCCCGTCCAGTTCCTTTGAACCACAATTATCCAATTTTACAATCTTGCCGCTTTGAGATAGTTCTTCGACCCAACTGCGTAAAATTTCCATATCGATATTCTGTAATTTTTCCTTGTAAAGAGGGTTATTGAAGGATTTCTCTAATCCTCCGCCATGAGACATTAATTTCAGTAAACCATTCGAATCGGATGGAATAGGTGCCTTGTTAAGATAGTATTGATTTAATTCGTCACTGGAAAGTTCGGTGGCTAAACTACGGGTGCCAAGTAATCTTTGTAACACAGTAGGGTCGATATCCTTAACCAAGAAGGCACGAGTTTTCATCGACATCAAATCTTCAAATGCCGACATGAATAATGACATTCCAAGGCGCGAGGGTATTGTCATTTTTTGATGAACAATTCTAGCATCCCCGTCGACACAAGAATTCAAAAATTCATTTAGGCTTTTGATGTCGATGTCAGCAAACATAATCTCATTCTTTGCTTCTCTCATCAATAGACTGTCATCGATTGTCCGATGCCTATTCAATAATGAATCAGCCTTCTGTTGGAACTGTTGTGGACTGACTTCTTCTGCACCAATCCTCTTTGGAATAATTAGTGAACGACCAGCCACTTCTTTGAATCTCTTGGCAAAGATTTGAGTACTGATTATGTATCTTTCAATTATTTCAATATGGTCATTAGTTTTGAACAAATCATACATTTCTCTAGGATCTATTTCTTTTGATGTTCTCAGTAATAAACCGTTTTCATCAAAAGACATTTCTATAACACTAATATTTTTGCTCTCTGCAAGTCCTGCCAAAAAGTATCCCAGTGCTGTGTTGAAACCTCTACCTCGACAAGTGGTTATCATATATGTTGGATGTCCACTGCTAATTATTTGTTCAACTAACATCCTAGTTGGGTCAGGAACTTGGAAGGATTCTATCGAATGCTCTTCAAGGTGTCTAGCAATGGCATTGGAAACATCATTCGACAAGCCATAAGCGTCTCTTAGAATGATTCTAGGATCTATTTCCTTGCGTAATGAAATAATACAGTGACCGATTAAATCTAGAAGTGCATTTGACAATTCCCGTGACCTTGATCTTGCTTCACCTGACCAAGAAGGAACAGTTGGTCTATACCCTGTTACAGAGGTGACATTAACTCGAGTGCCTTGTATATTTGTTACACGGTAAGTTGACCCACCCAGTAGAATAACGTCTCCGCTTCGTAAATTAGACACGAATGAACCCGATAATTGACCTAGTATTGAACCTTCAGCATTGAATACGAGATAAGAATTATCAGGGGCAATAGTTCCAATATTAGTATAGTAAATCATCCTAGAATAGCCGCGTTTCCCATAGATATTCTCTTCCCAGTCAACCCAAACTCTCCTTTCTTCTTCTAGCATATCTAATACTTCAATGAAATCATCATATGAGAAATTTCGATAAGACCATGCATTAACTATTATTTCATATGCTTCGTCAATGTCTAATTCATTGATTATAACCAATCCAATTATGAACTGAGCAACTACATCTAGGCAATTTTCAGGAAAATCTAATTTATCCATTTCACCTTTTTGAATTGCTGATTGGAGTGCAGCAAGTTCAATCAAATCATCAACACTTGTCGGTAAGAATCTAGCTCTAGGAATTCCTCCTACATGATGTCCTGCACGCCCAATTCGTTGAAGAGCAGTTGCTATATCACCCGGACTACCAACTTGAATGACTAAGTCTACTGAACCGATATCAATCCCCATTTCAAGAGACGAGGAAGTAACTACTGCTCTTAAGTGACCATGTTTTAATCGTTTTTCGACATCTAGTCTAATTTTTTTATCCATCGAACCATGGTGGCCTGCAACGAGTTCTCCCAGGTATGGTCTTAACCTCTGAACAATTGTTTCTGTCATTTTTCTAGTATTTGCAAAAACCAGAGTTGTAGTATGAGCTGATATTAATTCAGATATAGCCTCAATATTTGAGTCTAGTATCTTCATTACAGCCAAATCGCTGAATTTTTTATGAGTTATTAGAATATCTAAATCGAGCTCCCGTGAACCGGATACTTTGGCGATACTGACTTTGCTATTATTATCTCTAGTCTCTTGGTCATCACTCGAAACTAAGTATTCAGCTACCTTTTCTAGCGGTTCCATAGTTGCCGAAATCCCTATCCTCTGAACTGGAGTTTTTAGCAGTGTATCCAAGTACGATAGTGTTAATGCTAGATGGACTCCTCTTTTTGTGGGGACCAATGAGTGCAGTTCATCCACAATCATATACTCTAATTCACTAACTATTGGCTGAAATCTGGGCGAAGTAATTGCAATAGCCAAACTTTCCGGTGTGGTGATTAATATGTGCGGAGGATTTCTAAGCATTTTTTGTCTATCTGATTGGCTAGTATCTCCAGTTCTTAGTCCAACTTTAATCTCTTGAGCTCGATCAGGTAGATAAGTTTCAGAAATTTCAGAGAGCGGCCCTATCAAATTTCTCTGAATATCGTTTGCTAGAGCTTTGATTGGCGAGATATAAACGCAATGGACTTTTTTCTCCAATTTATTATCCAATGCGAGTCTAACCAATTTATCAATAATGGTCAGAAAAGCAGTCAAAGTTTTTCCGGAACCAGTTGGAGAACATAGTAACAAATTCTTTCTCTCCATAATTGCTGGAATTGCAAGTTTTTGCGGCCTAGTGAAATCGGGAAAAGAATCCTTAAACCAGTTTCTAACTGGACCGCATAGGCTATCTAACAACTCATCACTAGAATGAGGTGACTCTAGATATTCTATCTCAGGCATTTTTTTGTCACTATCCCAATGGTGCCAAACGAGAGTATCGACTACTTGAAAACTTCCCTTTTATCCACATTGCAAGAGAGTGAATTTGCTAATCAAAATTTGAGCTCAAATTACCAAAAACATCCTTCTACAGGTGACAGCTCTCCAAATTATTCCCTTTGTTAATCGGTTAAAGAAAATATTCAGTACCCAATCTGGTAGTCTAAATAATATGCTACCAACTTTGAAAGCCCGTTTTGAGTTAAGCATTACTCTGCCCATCTGTTTTTTCCAAATCTTTTCATATTCTTTCAGATCTAGGCCTTCTCTGATGTGTTTAGAAATAACCTGCCCGGCAATTCTTCCACCTATCATAGCAATTGTTATTCCTGCTCCGTTTGAAGGTAAAACCATGCCAGCAGAGTCTCCAACGAGGACATAATTTCCTTTAACGAATGTTTTGATAGTTCCAGACATTGGTAATGAACCAGCACCATTGAATGTCGAATCGCCTTGATATTTATCGATGAACTCCGCAGCAAAAAGATTTAGAGACTTACCTTTGGCCAGTTTTTTCTGGATTCCCAAACCAATATTTGCACCTTCAGATTTTGGGAACATCCAAGCATATCCTCCGGGAGCCATCGACCCGAAATGCAATTCAACATCTTCTCCATAATTTCCTTCTTTGAGAGAAAATTTAACCGGTATATTCAATGATTTTTCTTTCCAAAATCCCCGCCTGACGGGATCATTATGACCACCAGCTCCGAC
Organism: Methanobacteriota archaeon; assembly: GCA_002729095.1. Taxonomy (GTDB): domain Archaea; phylum Thermoplasmatota; class Poseidoniia; order Poseidoniales; family Poseidoniaceae; genus MGIIa-L1. Next base: position 3,810 of record PBWC01000059.1, on the reverse strand, counting down.
AATTACTCTTGCTGTGATTGTTTTACCATTTCTAATAAAGACCGAATTTCCTTCTATCTTATTGACAAATGAATTAAGTAGATATTCTGCGCCACAACTTTTAGCCAATTCAACGAGTGCCTCATCATGTCTTACTCTATTCAAAACAAGACCATCAAAATCATACTTCAAAGATTTACCTGAAGGAGTGATAATACTCAGCACGTCAGTTCTTCGAGATATTGCATCATCCGGAGTTCTGAATAAGTCATCCATGTCAGGAACGTTTGGGCATAAACGTCGCATTTCATCATTTGTTGGAACAAGTTCTCCACACTGTAACGGTGTGCCTATAGATTCTCTAGCATCTATGACTAGGGTTTTGATTCCGGATTCAGCAGTGTATCTCGCTACTGTACTACCTGCCGGACCTCCACCTATGATTACAACATCATAATCATACTCGCTCATAATCCAACCCCGCTAAAACTCCCAAATCTGAGATGTTATTAACCATGCGTATTTGCACATATTAGCCAATATTGACGGTCAATTTCAAAGGCAAAGAACTCTAGGACATTTCAGGCGGTCCACATGTCAGTCCCCGATAGTAGTCGTTTGGAACGTTTATCTGGGATGCTGAAGAGGCGTGGNATTATTTTACCTGCTTTTGAAATTCACGGCGGTTCCAAAGGACTGTATGATTTTGGCCCAGTAGGTGGCAGATTGCGAAACAGAGTCAATCAAAACTGGATAGAACATTGGACTTCAATGGGAAATATTACTGAGATTTCTTGCCCTACAGTAACACCTTATGAGGTACTAGAGGCAAGTGGCCACGTAGGTGAATTTTCAGATTTTATGGCTGATTGTAACTCTTGTGGAGAGGCTAGTAGAGCAGANACACTGCTTGAAGGGGTCCATTCCAATCCNGATTCATTATCGAAATCTGATCTACAAAAATTATTTTCCAGGCACAACCCAGAATGTCCATCTTGTGGTGCAAGGGACTGGAGTGAAATAACCGCACAAAATTTGATGTTCAACACTGTAATAGGAGCCGGTAATTCTGGGCGGCAAGGATTTCTACGTCCTGAAACTGCTCAAGGAATGTTCACCTCATTTCAAACGTTGTACAGGCATAATCGTGAAAGATTACCATTTGGTGCAATCCAAGTAGGCAAAGGTTACAGGAATGAGATTTCACCAAGACAGGGAATGATTCGACTACGTGAATTTAACATGGCTGAATTAGAATACTTCATTGACCCTGAATCTGATTCGAATTTTGATTTCTCCTCTTGGAGGGAATTTCATTTNAAACTAATCCCCGAGGACGGCCAAGAAATTTCAATTTCTCTAGAAAAAGCAGTCAAAGATGGAATAATTCGAGATTCTACAGTTGGCTTTTTCATCGGTCTAACATATGATTTTCTAATTAAGGTTGGAATTGATTCTGACAAACTTAGATTTAGACAACACGAGTCAGACGAGATGGCTCATTATGCTATGGACTGTTGGGACGCAGAAATAAATGGATCTTATGGTTGGGTAGAATGTGTTGGAATCGCTCATAGAGGCTGCTATGATTTAGAGGCACATGAGAAATNTACTGGTAAATCTCTAAGAGCCCGAAGAGAATTTGATGAGCCTAAACANATTGAAATTGATAATTGGACAATCGACGGCTCAGTTGCAGGTCCTGTGTTTAGGTCCTTGGCTGGAGAAGTCAAATCTGCATTGGAAAATTTACCCATTGAAACTGAATTCCCTTGTAAAATTGAATTAGATTCGGGCGAATCAGTTACTGTAGAAAAACAACATGTCAAGAGAAACAAAAGAACTGAAGTTGTAACCGGAGAATGGTTTATNCCTCACGTTGTAGAACCAGCATTCGGAATTGACAGAATCATTTGGCACATTTTAGATCATGCTTATGATGAAGTTTCTAAAGACGATGAGCTATATACGGTCTTGAGATTGAACGAATCCGTTGCGCCTGTAGATTACTGTGTTTTTCCTCTTTTTGAAAAGGATGGAATGGGTGAAATTGCTAAATCTATTAATGCAGATTTATGCTCTAAATTTGGCATTATTTCAATTTATGATTCCAGTGGTTCCATCGGTCGAAGGTATGCTAGGGCTGATGAAATTGGAGTCCCAATATGCATTACAGTCGACCATCAGTCTTTAGAAGATAATACAGTAACTTTGAGGGATAGAGATACAGGTATTCAGAGAAGAGTCCCTATCGATTCACTATAATCTATGTTAATTTGATGGTATAATTAAATTACGTAGTTAATGTTCAAGAACCTTCACATGTTAGGAAATTTATGGCTAAAGTTAGTGATTGGACTGAGAGGTATCGTCCAATATCAGAAAGCCATCTCGAAGGAAATGAATCTCAACGTCGTAAGATAAGAGATTGGTTAACCGAATGGCAAGATGGAATGCCTAGAAAAAAAGCACTCTTACTTGTTGGACCGCCTGGTGTAGGAAAAACAACAGTTGCTCGAGCGATTGCTCAAGATATGGATTGGAGTGTTATAGAATTGAATGCTTCTGACGCAAGAAATGCTGCTGCAATACGAAAAGCTGCAACTCAAGGTGCNACNCATCGTTCACTTTTCCATAATCCAAATGATAAGAAACAACGAACATTAGTTCTATTGGATGAGGTAGATCACCTTTCTGGTGGTCTGAAAAAAGTCAATCAAGAAAAACTCGATAAGGCGGTAATGGGCGAAGANGTCGGCGGTAATCCAATAATTTTCAAAGGNGATTCAGGTGGTAAAGCGGAGCTATTACGATTGTTAGATGAGACAAAGCAACCTGTGATACTTGCTTGTAATGAAATAATGGGTTTGTGGGGTAAGGGATCAAATTGGCGGTCAACTAGAGATAGATTCCAAAAACAAGTAATTACAATAAATTTTGAACGAGCGAGTGATGATGCAATAAGAAGAATTGCGCGGCGAGTACTTAAGTCAGAAGAAATNGAATTTGATGCTCAAGCCATAGAATATTTAGTCGAGAGAAACCCAGGAGACCTTAGGGCCTTAGTTCGTGATTTACAAGTTATATCTGCTACTACTACGGATAAATTGACAGTTGAATCTGTNCAATCATTCTTAGAATCAAGCATTAGAGACATATCTTTGGAGGTTTTTCCTGGTTTAGATAAATTATATCGAAGCAGTACTGCCCAAGAAGCAGTAATCGCGGGACGCTCAATAGATAAATCCCCTGGTGAGTTACTTAATTGGATACATTGGAACAATCCTTCACTAATTTCTGATAAAAGTGTAGTTCGACGTGGAAATCAAGCCCTGAGTAAATCCTCTAAAATGCTTTCAGCACAATATGATAACACANCGCATCGTTCATGGTACTGGAGTGGACAGCTTTCAGGTCTAGCAGCCTCAGTTGTAAATAAGTCAAAATTTTCGGAAAGAATATATCCATCTTACCCAAACTTTCTTCGTCGTAACGCAAGAAATATGCGTCCATCAATAATTGAGCAATTAGCCTCTAGTTCNGGNATCAGTAAATCNACNGTTAGAGATGAGATGCTNCCTATTTTGGTTTCTTTGCTCTCCCCTGGTTCAGTAGTTGGGGACCCAAATGATTTCTCAATATCCTTCAATCTGAATTTATCTGGTGAAGAGCATGCAACACTAGCGGGTCTGCCACTCAGCAGGCGTTCTACGAAAGATTTAATCTCACAATTTAATGAACAAAGAGCCACATTTTTAGATTCAATGGAACAGTTTGCAACTGAAGAAATTATTGAATTTGATGATAACACAGATGATGATAACAGTGAAG
>PBWC01000092.1 GCA_002729095.1 Methanobacteriota archaeon | reverse complement strand
GGCTAGCAAGGTAGAGAATGGAGAGTTTTTTATTCCTTCTGCAGGGACGAATGGTCAGGTTTGGACCTCAGATGGTGATGGAGTTGGGGGGTGGTCAGATGTTAGTGCCAATAAAGTGGCTATCACAGATAATGAAAACACAAATGAAACTAACGCCTTAATCTTTTCATCAGATGGCGATATTGATGGTGGTGAAATGAACTTAGAATCAGATGGAGATGCAAATTATAATCCATCTACAGGCGTGATTCGTGCTACAGGTTTTAATAGTGAAACGGTTGTTGTAAGCAGCAGTGTAGACATAACAGGTGCAAATGGATTGATCCTTGAAAATGATGAAACTATCACCAATTCCACAGATGGGACACTTCTTTTAACAGCAACTACCACATCATTGAGCGGTGATCTGACAGTTACCGGAAACGATATAGTTTTTGGCAATGAAGAATCCATTTCTAACTCGATAAATGGCACGGTAGTTGTTACAGCAACTACCATTGAAACTGCAGGTAAATTAGCAGTAGGTAGTGGTAGTTCCTCAGGGGTAGTCGCTTCCAAAGGGGATTATGATATAACTCTGCAAACGGGCAACTCTACAACGGGTTCTATAACCATAACAGATGGTGCGAACGGTAATATTGCTATTGCTCCAAATGGAAGTGGTGTAGTTCAGATAGATGGCCTCTCGTGGCCTTCGGCAGATGGATCAGCCAATCAAGTGTTAAAAACCGATGGCTCAGGTAGGCTATCCTGGGGTGATGCGATCTCATCTCTTACAGGAGCTGGATCCACGATAGATACAGAAGATCTAACTGCCTCTCGTGCTATTGTCTCAGATGGATCTGGGAAGATCGCAGCCGCAGATGTGACCAGTACTGAATTAGGTTATTTAGATGGGGTAACATCCAATGTTCAGACTCAGTTAGACGCAAAACAGGCAGCAGATGCAAACTTAACTACTATCATTAGTCTAGAGCAAAGAGACGGCAACTTTATAGTTTCAGACGGTACAGCCTGGACAGCAGAAAGTGGCCCCGATGCCCGTACCTCTCTAGGTCTAGGTACCATATCTACTCAGGCTTCAGATAATGTTACAATAACTGGGGGTTCCATAACAGATATTACAGATATAACTGTTGCGGATGGTGGTACAGGTGCTTCTGATGTAACCACTGCTCGTCAGAATTTAGGATTGGAGATAGGTGTAGATATTCAGGCGTATGATGCGGATCTTGCGGATCTTGCGGATGGTACTCTTTCGGCTAGCAAGGTAGAGAATGGAGAGTTTTTTATTCCTTCTGCAGGGACGAATGGTCAGGTTTGGACCTCAGATGGTGATGGGGTTGGGGCTTGGGCTGAGTCTAGTGTCTCTTTGACAGGATCTGCCTCAACCATAGATTCTGAAACATTGGACGCTTCTCGGGCTGTTATCTCCAATAGTGATGGTAATATCGCAGTGTCCGATGTAACCAGTACCGAATTAGGTTATTTAGATGGAGTAACATCAAATGTTCAGACTCAGTTAGACGCAAAACAAGCATCTGATACAGATTTAGCTGCTATCGCCGCTTTAGATAATTCAGATGGTAATATTATTGTTGGGTCTGCCAGTGGCTGGGTTGCTGAGAGCGGTGCTACTGCTAGAACGTCCCTAGGACTAGGTACCATTTCAACTCAGGCATCTGACAATGTTGCGTTAACTGGCGGTACAATAGATGGTGCTGCAATTGGTGCTACAACCGCATCTACTGGTGCATTTTCAACCCTTTCTGCTAGTGGTGCAACAGACCTAAACAGTACACTGAATACAAGTGGAAATGTTTCCTTAGATGGTTCAGCAAATGAACTTAGATTTTATGAAGGCAGTAACTATGTAGGTTTTGAGGCTCCATCATTAAGCTCTGACCAGATATGGACTCTTCCTACAGCAGACGGTTCAGCGAATCAAGTACTAAAGACAGACGGGAGTGGTGCTTTGGCCTGGACAGATGTTAGTGCAACAACCGTAACAATATCAGATAATGAAAACACTAGTGAGACCAATGCGTTGGTATTTACATCAGGTGGTGATGTAGATGGTGGTAGCATGGGGCTAGAGTCGGATGGTGATGCAACATACAATCCATCTACAGGAGTAATCGGAGCTACTGGTTTTAGCGGAGCTACAGTTGTAGCGAGCACCAGCGTAGATATAACGGGTTCAACTGGGTTAATCCTTGAAAATGATGAAACTATTACCAATTCTACAGATGGTACGGTATTGATTAATGGTACGGTATCAGGGGGTACAGGAAGTGTTGCGGGAGTATTCACTTCTAATGGTGATCAAGATGTAACCCTTCAGACAGGTAACTCAACCACAGGATCTATAACGATAACAGATGGAGCAAATGGAGACATAACTGTTGCTCCAAATGGAACTGGTAAAACTGATTTTAACGATAGTCCCCTAACGGGATATGGTGCAGATCTTCAGACTGAGTCTGGAACATCAAAGACTCTGGCGGCTGCTGATAACGGGACAATAATCGTTTGTTCAAGTAATAGTGCGGTAACCATCACGGTACCAGCAAGCCTTCCAACTGGTTTTAATTGTATGATCATCCAGAGCGGTAGTGGTCAGGTATCTCTGAGCGCTTCTAGCACAACTCTGAACAATAGAAATGGTACAAAAACAGCAGGTCAGCATGCTATAATGACCATTGTTCATTTAGGTAGCAATGCCTTTGTTGTATCAGGTGACACATNTTCCTCTTAGGAATTATTGTTATTAAGGTAAAAATGAGTATGTTGAAAAAAATATTTGCCTTACTGCTTCTCATGCAATTACTGGTGGCGCAGGGNCTGATTATTAAGACGCAACAACTATCACAGAGNCAGGGATCAATGGCAGGTGATTCTTTGAGATTGGTTGGAGCAATTGGTGCATCAATTTCTAATCTTCCTTCAGGTGATACACTATCATTGGAGGGAGGGTTTCTGGCTGCTGTTACTGGTCTTTATAGAAAACCACCGTCACTACGAACTGTGATGACAGATAAAATACCAAAAGAGGCTGAATCAGTAAATGTAAGCGCAATAACTCAAGATATAAATGGCATTGTATCTGCAATTCTTAATATTCAAATTGGAGGAAAGAGTGACATTATAGAAATTCCTATGATTTCTCTTGATGATAGTACCTATCAGGCAAGTATACCCCAAAGTTTGCTTACAGTCAAAAATTTTAGGTCGTGGGTAGTATCTACTGATGGAATGTATTACTCGACAACAAGTAACTACGATACACCATCTCTAGATTTTGATAAAAATGAGTTACGAATGGATGACACCTTAAATGCAAGTGCTTTCCCAGAGGGAGTGTACAAAAATAGATGGCGGATGGTATCCTGGCCGGCAGAATGGCTTAACGATACTCTGAGAAATTCTAGTTTAAAAAATGGATTTGTATTTTACGATATAGATCCTTCATCCCCTGAAGAANTAACCAAACCAGATAAAATAGTTGCTGGAAAAGCATATTGGTTTAAGCACCATTACAATGATAATNTTATTTTTTCTAATACCAACACAGTAGGNACAGCAGTTCCTTTAGTGAATTACACCATTCCCCTTGAAAAAGGGTGGAATATGATTGGGAATCCATTTTCTTTCCCAGTATCAGTNTTGGATAAAGAGGGCGATGGTTTATTGCTCTACACATATGGGTATAATNATAATACCGAAAAAGATGGATGGACAGATCCTAGAAGCACTTTGTATCCATGGTCTGGGTATATGGTCTATGCAGATGATGCAACAANTCTCACTTTAAAACCTTTTGAGGATCCTTCGCAAGAGGACAATAGAGCTGAACGAAGTACTTCACTAGACTGGACCCTTAATCTGAAGCTAGAATCAAATAACTATTTTGATCATAGTGCTCAAATTGGGCGTGAGGTGTTGGCGCAAGAGCAAAAAGATAATTTTGATGTTCCATCCTTACCTGCGATAGGGTCATTTGTTTCAGTGCGAATGGATATTAATGGTGATAGCGATTTTAATTTTGGTTCTGATATACGGTCTACTGAAGAATCTAATGGTGTCTGGAACCTTAGACTCTTTTCTGAGGGTATAGAACCGCCATATACATTTTCAANAGAAACTGANAGTGATTTACCATTAGGGATGGAGTTTGCTCTTTTAGATATTCCGAATAGAATTGTAATCCAAAATATTTTTTCGGAGTCCATAACAATAACTGAAGGTTTAGGAAGTGGCTATGATGTAACCATTATAGCAGGTGACGAGCAGTATGTTCAAGATATGATTAGAGAATTACTGGAGACCATTCCAGAAAACTTTTCTNTAAGTCAGAATTATCCCAATCCGTTTAATCCAACTACAAAAATAGACTTTACTCTTCCTAGGTCAGCTGATGTATCGATAATTATTTATAATCTAATGGGGCAACAAGTAAATGTATTGATGAATTCCANCTTGGATTACGGATATCATACGGTTACGTGGAATGGCCTAGATCAANTTGGTAGACCGGTCTCGTCTGGCGTTTATTTTTCCGAGTTGCGAACAAGAACATTTCGACAAACTAAGAAAATGTTATTACTAAAATGATTAAAGTCATTTCTTTTCAATCTGTTTTCAAGTTGTTTTTTATTTTTTCTTCATTGTATGCGCAGTTTGCCCTTCCCGCATTTCAAGGTGTGAATTCATCGGTAAAGGATAACAATAGTCCTATAATTACGATTACTGCATCGGATGGATCAAACTCAGTTTCTTCGGGTGCATTCACCAATGATGCTACCTTAACTTTGACATTTACTGCTAATGAAGCCGTCACTGGTTTTGCTGTAGGTGATGTGGGNGCAATAGGCGGAANTCTTAGCTCATTTAGTGGTAGTGGATCTTCATATACAGCAACTTTTACTCCATCAAGTGACCGTAATACAGCCATCTATATTTCTGCCAATAAATANACAGATCAACGTTCNAATAACAATATTACTTCCATACCTTTTTATTGGACCTACGATGGTACCGCGCCAACCTATATATCTGGAACCTATATAACTGGCGATAATAGTAAAGTCAAAATTCGACTAAGTGAAACTGTTTATGATACCGATAGTGGAAGCGGTGCTTTGGAAACTGGAGATTTTACCTTATCTATTTCTGGCGGTACAGCTACATTAGCAAGTTCAAATCCTACTGCAATCGTCAAGGATACTCCCACCTTCAGTACTGTAACAATCGATAATAATTTTAATGGACCATGGGGTTTAGAAATTGCTGATCTAGACTTCGATGGAGATAAGGATGTCATTGTAGCAGGCTACCACGCAAATGATATAAATTGGTATGAGAATGATGGCTCTGAGAATTTTACAGAACGAACAATAGAAACGAATCTTAATGGGGCACTTGGATTGGAAGTAAATGATATTGATGGTGATGGTGATATNGATATNTTTGCNACCGCTTATGGNGGTGGGAGTGTNGTNCTATATGTAAATGATGGATCTGCNAGTTTTACAAAGACCGTAATTGATTCGGATCTTTCTCAAGCATATGATGTGAAATGCACCGATCTTAATGGTGATGGATATATGGATGTCATTGCCTCTGGAAAGCAAAGCAATAAAGTGATATGGTACGTGAACGACGGATCACAGAACTTTACGGAGAATATCATTGATAATACTATTAATGGTCCAGCCAACTTTTTTATTATTGATCTCGATGAGGATAATGATAAAGATTTGGTAGTGGCTGCTTTGAATGATGATGATGTCGTTTGGTTATCNAATGATGGATCACAGAACTTTACAAAGAATACAATCGATAATAATTTTGAAGAAGCTCGTGATGTGATCGCTATTGATGTAGATGGTGATGGTGATCTTGATGTAGTTGCNGCATCAAGTGATCCTGGAGGAAGTGAGGTGGCCTGGTATGAAAATGATGGCTCTGAAAACTTTACTCTAAACAATATNGAATCAGGTCTTAATTCAGCAAATTATCTACAGGTTGTTGATATTGATGGTGACAGTGATATTGATGTNATTGCCACATCTTATCAGAATGATGATGTTTTATGGTACCAGAATGATGGCTCTGANAATTTTACAAAAGTTTTTATTGATAATAATCTTAATGGTTCTGCTGAGGTAAAAGTTGATGATTTGGATGATGATGGTGATCTAGACATAATNGCGACAGGAAGGAATGCAGACGATGTACTATTTTATACAAACTCGGATTCAGGCTATGTATTGGATATTTCATTGTCTGGTACTGCTAATGGAAGTGAGACACTAACGATAAGCCCTACAAGTAATTCCATCTTTGATTTTGTTGGTAATGTAGCGGCAACATCTCAGAGTTATAGTACCGTTACGTTGAAGGATAAAACCGGACCCACTATGACTATAACAGCAGTGGACGGAAGTAGCAACGCTGTAAGTGATGGTTCCACTACAAATGATGCAACACTTACCGTGACTTTTACTAGTAGTGAGTCCACATCTAACTTTGCGGTAGGTGATGTTACGGTAAGTGGCGGAAGCTTAAGTTCTTTTAGCGGAAGTGGAACAACATACACAGCTACATTTACACCTTCATCAGATGGAGCAACAACCATAGATGTTTCTGGCAGCACTTTTACGGATGCTGCAAATAATAATAATAGTGCAGCAAGTCAGTTCAATTGGACCTATGATAGCACTGCTCCAACCATAACAGGTAACAGTTTAGCAGCTAACAATAGTACTATCGCAGTTACTTTCAGTGAAGCTGTTTATAATACATCTGGCGGAAGTGGCTCACTAGAAGTTGCTGACTTTGTTTTCTCTATGAGTAGTGGAGGCATAGGAGGCGCAACACTCGCAAGCACTACTCCAAGCAGTATCTCTGTAAGTAGTAACACATATACACTGGGTATTTCCCTTTCTGGAACTCCAAATGGAGGTGAGACATTAAATGTAACTCCTGCCTCTACCAGTATCTATGATATTGCAGGAAATGCAGCAAGTACATCCCAGAGTAATAATTCAGCAACTCTTAATGATGTTACAGGCCCCACAATGACTATCGCAGCCTCAAATGGGATGGTCCTTATTACAGATGGTGCGACTACAAACAATTCGACTATATCCTTGACATTTACCAGCAGTGAGTCCACATCTAATTTTGCAGTAGGTGATGTTACAGTAAGTGGTGGTAGTTTAAGTTCATTTAGTGGGAGTGGTACAACCTATACAGCAACATTTACACCAAGTGCAGAAGGTGCAACCACAATAGATGTTGCAGAAGGGACTTTTACGGATGCTGCTAACAATAATAATAGTGCAGCAGATCAATTTAATTGGACTTATGATATTAGTGGTCCAATAGTTACTATCACAGCAACAGATGGTTCAAATGCGGTTGCTAATAATTCTACTACTAACGATGCTACTCTTTCAATCACGTTCGCTGGGAACGAGAGTCTTACAGGGTTTGTAGCGGGAGATGTTGGTGCTTTTGGTGGTAGTTTAAGTTCATTTAGTGGAAGTGGTAGCTCTTATACAGCAACATTCACTCCAGACAGTGAGAGAAATACAGGTATTTACCTTCCCAAGAATATGTACACAGATATTGCCTCCAATAATAATCGTGGTTCTTTGCCTTTCTATTGGAGGTATGATGCAACAGCACCAACCATTGTTTCAGGTACCAGTGTTGCAAGCGATAATAGTACGATCACGGTAAAGCTTAGTGAGCCTGTTTATAATACCAATTCAGGAAGCGGAGCGTTGGAAGTAGGGGACTTTGCACTTTCAATAAGTGGTGGTTCAGCAACTTTAGGTAGTTCGACCCCAACCAGTATTTCAAAGGGAACTTCATCGTTTGGAGCTACCCAGATTGCAACCCCCAATGGACCGATTTCTGTAAGAACGATTGATCTTGATTTGGATAATGATATGGATTTCGTTGTTGCTGCGTTTGATGGTGATGCAATATTTTGGTATGAGAACAATGGATCCCAAAGTTTTACAGAAAGGACTGTTGTAAGCTCTGGTATTGACGCTCCTAGAGAAATGTGGCCCGTTGATCTGGATCTCGATGGAGATATGGATATAATAGCTGGAATATATAATGATCAAGATTTAGTATGGTTTGAGAATAACGGCTCTCAAAGTTTTACTAAAAGAACGATTGATGGAAGTCTTGGTGGCAGCGCAAATTCTGTTTCTGCAGTAGATCTTGATGGAGATAATGACCTAGATATAATTTGTGGTACATATAGCACCAGTATTCTATACTGGTTTGAAAATGATGGATCTCAAAGTTTTACAAGATTTACTATTGCATCTGGTTTATCAACTTTACCGGTTGCTATTGATTTGGATGAAGATGGTGATCTTGATTTAGTCAGTAGATTTAATGATGGAAGTGAAAGGGTAGTCTGGTGGGAAAACAACGGTTCAGAGTCTTTTACTTTAAATCAAATTGATAATAGTAAAGGCGGAGCGTTAGAAGTTGCTGACCTTGACGAGGATGGAGATTATGATGTAATAACAGCTGATGGTATTAATGGTCATGTAAACTGGTTTGCAAACAATGGCTCAGAGAGTTTTACAAAAAACACTATAGACAATAGTGGAATGACTAGTGTATATATGGTTGAAGTGGGTGATGTTGATGGAGATGAAGATCTTGATGTCGTTGCTCATACGGCTAGCAACGATAACACTGCAAATGATAAAATTGTCTGGTATGCGAACAACGGCTCAGAGTCATTTACAGAGTATGATGTAGATACAGATTTGAATTATCCCTACAATTTTAATCTAGTGGATATTGATGGGGATAAAGATTTGGATATAGTTACTGGAGCAAGAAGTGGTGATGAAGTAGTTTGGTATGAAAATGTAGACGCGGGTTATGTATTAGGATTATCATTATCAGGGACGCCAAATGGTTCCGAGACTGTAACTGTAAGCCCTGCAAGTAGTGCTATTTTTGATATTGCAGGAAACGCTGCCTCTACTTCTCAAAGCAATAATTCCGCAACATTAAATGTAGTTAATTACGTATTAAACTTAAATGGTAGTAATGAGTACGCTTATCGTGATCACTCTACGGATTTTCAACCAACGGACTGGTCTCTTCAAGCTTGGGTAGATCCAAATTCATTTCCAAGTTCTGGCAACTCAGAGTGGTTCGTAAGTAAACATCAGGTATATAGAATTGGGTTAGACAATTCTGGTGGTACTGTAACAATCACTGGTCAGATGAGACATGATGGTACCTGGAAAAAATTATTTTCATCAAGTGCATTAGCTGATGCCAGTGGAGGATGGTATCACGTTGTTCTTACCTTTGATGATTCCTCAGAAAGATTAAGATTATATATCAACGGCAGTAAGAATGATGATGCAACTAATTTTAATGAATCAACTAATAATAATAATTCTCCATTCATGATTGGGAATCGAAACTTTGCTGTTTCCGCTTACTATGATGGTCTTATTGATGAAGTTGCTTTTTGGGATACGGAACTCAGTGCAAATGCGGTGAGTGCA
>PBWC01000058.1 GCA_002729095.1 Methanobacteriota archaeon | reverse complement strand
TACTATTTCGACCTCAGCCGCCACTTCGATTTCCACCGCCACGGTTTCCGCCTCTTCTGTTCCCACCACCACGGTTTCCGCCTCTTCTGTTCCCACCGCCACGGTTTCCGCCTCTTCTGTCTCCACCACCGCCACCATAACGTCCAGAGGAACGTTGATTTCTCTGACCATAATGACCTCGGTTTCTGTCATTCCTATTTCGGCTTCCATAACTCTGCCGCCTTTTTGGAGCGATGAATTCTACTTCAAATTCGGGTAAATCTGAGAATTCAGGAGGTTTAAATTCAACATTTATACCGACTTCTCTTTGAATTCTTCCGTATGATTTCTTTTGCGGCTTTTGTACCAATGACACGACAATTCCACTGGCTCCGCCTCTTGCAGTTCTTCCACTTCGATGCTTGTAGGCCTTAGCATTCTCCGGTGGATCGTAATGAATAACACAATTCACCCCTTCAATATCGATTCCTCTAGCTGCAACATCGGTTGCTATCAATGCCATACACTCTCCATATTGGAAACGTCTCATAGCACCATCTCGCTGCCTTTGCGATAAACCTCCATGAAGTATTTCTACACCTAAACCGTCATATTCTAGATCCTCTCCAATTCTATCTACTCCTGCCCTAGTACGGCAAAAAACGATACTACGGCCACATTTACGGATAATTTCGGATGATATTGTGGACTTTTTTGAATTAGGCATAAGCCAAAAGTGATGTTCCATACTTTCTATACTAACCTCTTCAGGACCAACGTGAATAGTGACCGGGTCTTTTTGGTAATCTCGAACCAATTCGGCAACCTCATCGTCTAATGTTGCACTGAAAAGAATTGTTTGGCGATCTTTCCTGCATTCATCAAGAATCTGACATACAGGTTGCATAAATCCCATATCAGCCATTCTATCTGCTTCATCTAAAACTACAATACTTGTATCTTCCAAAGACAAAGAACCTCTTTCAAGTAAATCAATCAGCCTCCCTGGACAAGCAACTAATATATCGACACCTCTTTCTAAGGCTCTAAATTGCTTGTTGTAAGATACACCTCCATATATTGCATGAACATATAATTCCATTTCCCATGCTAGCGGTTCTAGAACTTTGTAAATCTGTTCTGCTAACTCTCTAGTTGGTGTAAGAATCAATGATGTCGGCATTCCAGGTCTTGCTGGTTCTGTCCTTTCAATCAATGGTAATCCAAAAGCTAGAGTTTTACCAGATCCAGTTGGTGCACGACAACAAACGTCATGCCCTAACATTCCATCTGGAATTGATTCTCTTTGAACCTCAAACGGTTCTTCTATTCCTTGCTTGCGCAGAGCATTGACAATTCTTCCGCTAACTCCCAAGTCTGAAAACGAAACCATGCTCTCACCATTTGTGGCCGCCTTCCAACCCTATTTGATACCCGCAGTAATAATACGGCCTAAATTAGTAAATTAAGTGATTTTATGTTACATTCGAGAGATTTAATCTCTCTTAACCAACATTGCAACGGCATTACCGCCACCAAGACATAATGTAACAATTCCAGACTTAGAATCGAGTCTTCGCATTACCCCTAACATAGTAATCAAACATCTCGTTCCGCTACTGCCTAAGGGATGACCTAAACTAATTGCTCCACCATGAAGATTGAATCTTTCATTAGGAATTCCAATCTCTTTTGCTACAGCACAAGATGCTGAAGCAAATGCTTCATTGTGTTCATAAATATCTACATCTAAAACCTGCAGTGAATTTCGCTCCAACAACATTTCAATTGCAGGTATTGGCGCACTCATTACTCGTTCTGGTTCTACGCCACTGGTACAATAATCCTCAACATATGCAATTATCTCCCAACCTTGCTCAACTGCAAACTCATAATCGGCAAGTAAAATTGCGCTTGCACCATCATTTAGAGTACTAGCATTACCAGCCGTAACTTGACCTTCCTTGTTAAAGACAGGTCGTAATTTAGAAAGTATTTCAGCCGATGTGTTTTCTTTAATTCCCTCATCCTTTGAAAAAATCAGAGGATCTCCTCGTCGTTGAGGCACTTCAACAGAAAATGACTCCCAGTCAAACCATCCAGATTGCCAAGCATTAGCGGCTCTTTGATGGCTTCTGACTGCGTATTCATCAGAATTCTGTCTAGTTATTTCACATTCATTAGCGATAGTTTCACCAGTATTACCCATGTGAATATCATTGTATACGTCCCAAAGACCGTCATGAATCATTGAATCGACTAATTTTGAATCACCCATCTTTTTGCCTTTCCTTTGTCCCATCAATAGTTGGGGTGCATTAGACATACTTTCCATTCCACCGGCAATTATTGCTTTACTGCTTCCAGCGCGAATACTGTTTGCGGCCATCATTGCTGCATCAAGAGAACTACCGCAGACCTTATTGATTGTTGTAGCAGGGGTACTAACCGGTAGTCCAGCACCTAATGCAACCTGTCTAGCAGGGTTTTGTCCGCTTCCTGCCTGTAATACTTGACCAAATAGAAAATCATCAATTATCCCACTGGATGGTTCTATGTTCGCTCTGGAACATAATTCCTTAACAGCTAAAATTCCTAAGTCAACGGCCGAGAAAGAAGATAATGTCCCCATAAATGAGCCAATAGGTGTTCTAGCGACGGCACAGATAGCCACCTTAGACTGCCCCATATACCTGCCAAAGGAGTACTTATCTTGAATGTGCGCATGTTTTTGTTAGATTCATTTGAAGAGAAGAGTTGATGAAAGAAAAGTCCTGCGAGTGTCATGGGCAAATTCAAGACAGATTTTGAGACCGATAGAGAAGCTAATCAAATGAGACATGTCGAAGTGGAAATTGATTTTACTCCTAACGCACTTGCTTCAATACTTTATCGACAAGGTGATACTGTAATTTTAGCGTGTTGTACCAAAGATGCAAGATTGCCAGGTTGGTTTCCTAGAGATTCCACAAAAGGATGGGTTCATGCCGAATACTCACTTTTACCAGGCTCTACCGATTCAAGATTTAGAAGGGAAAGAAGAGGTGCCAAGGGTAGAACTCAGGAAATTGAAAGATTAATTGCTAGGTCTCTAAGAGCAGCAGTAAATCTTGAGGCTCTAGGACCTATTTCACTAAACATCGATTGTGACGTACTCAATGCAGATGGAGGTACCCGGTGTGCTTCCATAACTGCTGCCAATATTGCATTAAGGTTGGCTGTAAGAAGATTGATTGCTCAAGGAATCTGTTTACCATCTGACCTAAGACCAACCGAAGAGCAAAGAAAGTCCGGATGGTCTGCACCAAAATTGTCCGACAAAGAGAAGATAAACCACGAAAATGATGTAATTCCACATGATTTGGCTGCGCTATCTGTAGGATTAATCGATGGGGAAGTCTACCTAGATCTAGACTATGTTTTAGACTCAAATGCTGATGTCGACATGAATGTAGTAAAAACTAGTGACGGTAAATATGTAGAAATTCAAGGCACTGGAGAAGAATCTACATTTTCGAAAGAGGAACTTTCAGCATTACTTTCACAAGCAGATGCGGGTCTGGAAGCCTTATTTGAGGCACAAGTGGCGATTTTAGATGGAATCGAGTAAATTTTTCAACTCACTTCTTTCGGAAGGCTTGAAATGCCAGTTGTCTTCGCCACACTCACTGGGTAGGTAGCTTAGTTGGGAGAGCGCAGCACTGAAGATGCTGAGGTCGCCGGTTCAAGTCCGGCCCTACCCACCATAATTATACTAGATAATTAGCCTCTAATCAAAATAGTATCTTATTAAGCGTTGGGTTCATGTGCTAGAGACCTTTCTGCGCGTCATGGGCGAGCAAAATATTGAAAGCACCGAGGTTGCCGACGATGTTGATATCGAACAAAGAAGTACTGATAAAGTCGCACGTGAACTCAGCGAAATTAGAAGACGTCGCAGTAAAACTGAGAAGAAAAGGTTTCTTTCAAACAAAGAAGATTATGTTTTATTTGCAGGTATTGGATATGGATTATTATTTGCATTAGTCATATTTTGTATGTCCAGTGGTGTTCTAGGTTCCTCTACCACTTTAGATCATAAAGCATCACAAACATTTCTAGATACTGGAGAAGAATGTGAGGATATTGAAGACACGCCATGGATACATATTTTCCCAGAGAACGATTTGGAATATATGTCTCTTGCTGGACATAATCTTGTTGATGGATATGCATTAATGAATTATACAATTAAGGAAGTAGATAATTCTCAATGGCAAGGAGTCACAGAAGAAGTGATTGAAGAAGTTGACGATGGAAGAGCATATTTCACTGCACCATTCGAAAATTTGGGCGTAGGGGAATACGAAATAAACTTTGAAGTAACAATTTATAATTCTAGTAATCTTACAACTGCAAGCGTAGTTGAAAATGGTGAAAAAATCGAAAAAACCATCGATTTTGAATTGGAGATTACAGATGGCGGATTCTTTTCTTTTTTGCCATTCGTTGATTCAGACTCCAGAAGTGAAGTTAGAATCACCGACCCTGGAAGCCGAACTTGCTGGACTACCAAAGATTTAGGCGACTGGGGCTACATACTAATGGCTGCTGAATTAGGAGGTGGAAGAGAAACTGCAATGTTAACTGGAGGTACTGCGGGTATTCCAGCATGGTGGATGGCATTTATATCTCTCTCTTTATCAGCAGTTACCTTACTTGTGATTTATCCAATCATGTACAAGATTTACCATCAAGATACTGACGACGTACTTTCAAGATCACATATCGCTAGATTGGTCGAAGATACAATAAATAAAACTGCTAAACGACTCAATATTCTAATCGATTGGGAGTTATACAAAATAGAATCTAGGGAATTATCAATCGATATTATGGTACCGTACAAAAATACCGATGCCACACTTTCTGATAGTAAAGATGTAAGAGCTGAAGTTTTGCGAGAAGTGTTAGAAGAATTCGCAATTTTTAGAGTCTTCAAACCTGTTCAGTTGACTGTTCGAACCATAGGAATTAATCAAGCCATTGATTTCGACAGCGGGGTTGGAGTTGGCACTGGTGCCGAAGGCGCACAGCTCGAAGATGAGCAAGACTATTCCAGTTTCTTTTCCGAACTGCACACACTTTCAAGAGTAGAAGATGAAGTTAGAGACAGTCTAGATTTATTCTTCACTAGAAGAAGCGATGTAAAGATGGAAGGAGCGGTTGTAACCAGCGATGATAGTGTTATTTTTGTTTCAGTTATTTACCGACCTACTCAGAGGTTCGCTTTCTTTAGATTTAAGAAAACAACTGATGAAGTTGAGGTTGAACTTTACAGATATATTTCTGAAAGAAATAACGACTTGCTGGGAAGTCAAGAATTGATTGTTAAAGCAAGAAACCAAATTTCCACCTTGGCTGACCGTTCCGGTGCCGGTAGAGTAGAAAGCGGCGGTAAAGACGATGATAGGATTGTTGCTGTTGCAAAGCAAGACGGACTTGGAGGCAAAATGCTTCAAACCAAATTCCTAGGTGATACCTTGTCTACTGTTGAATACATGGCTAATGAAAAGCGTGAGATGATTAACAAGTGGGGATTCTGGGGATTAATAGTCTTCGTATGGATTCCTTTCATGGCTTCTGGAGTTCTAGTTGGCGCTATGCTTGGCTTACTATCTAGAATGCAGTTTTCAAGAGTTCTTGCGGCCACATTCATAGGTGGTGCAGTTGCATCTGTAACTTGGGCATATACCGCAGAAGGGATTGTAAAATTCATGCACCAGTATAAACTAGAGGCTGTTATTCCATTGATAATTATCGTATTTATTGGAGCAGCATTCCTTCACATTAGATCAACCAAGGTTAGAAGACAAACAGAGTTATTCGAAGACACATTGCTAGATAACTTCCATGCTGATGTTCATGCAAAGTATGGCGAAGACAACTAAGTGGTGAAATAATTGTTGCCCCTTACTAAAATCAGTGGCAAGGATAATTCATGTGGAGATAACTCTACTCTAGGTATTATCACCGTTAGTGATAGAGCGAGCAAAGGCGAATATGAAGACGAAGGAGGGCCTGCAATTTTACAGTTCCTTGAACAAGCCCTGGCAAGTTCTGCTGACGTAATTTACCGATGTATTCCCGATGACTTAGACACAATTAAGCAGACAATGATTGAATTCGCCGATGAAATTGGTTGTGACATCATAATTACGACAGGAGGAACAGGTCCTGCAAAAAGAGACGTGACTCCTGATGCGACTATTTCTGTTTGTGACAGAATCCTAGATGGTTTTGGTGAACAGATGAGAATGATCTCTCTGAAGTACGTCCCCACTGCTATTCTTTCAAGACAAGTTGGAGGTACTAGGGGTAGTTGTTTGATTTTTAATTTGCCTGGCCGACCAAAGGCAATTAGGGAAACTATTGATGAAATATGGAAGGCAGTTCCTTATTGCGTAGACCTATTACAAGGACCTTATATCGACATGAATGACGAAATATGTAATTCTTTCAGACCACCAGACTCTAGAAGAAGATAGATAGAATACTTAATTGAATACCGTTGGTTGGTAAGTTTGAGTATCATGAGCATCAACAGAGATCTTCTAATTTGTGGAGCGACAATGGTTCTCCCTGAGCAAACAGTTATTGGTGATTTAAGGATTCGTGACGGAAAAATTTCCCAGATATTAACTGATGGAAACATAGAGCCAGAAGACGGTGAGCATTTTGTTGACGGTACTGGACTACACCTGCTGCCTGGTTGTATTGACCCGCAAGTCCATTTTAGAGACCCAGGGCAACCAGAGAAAGAGGATTTGGGTAGTGGCTCTGCTGCTGGAGTAAGTGGTGGAATTACTTCTTTTCTAGACATGCCTAATAACGTTCCATCGATTACCAATTTAGAAGGTATGCAGGGCAAGCTAGATACTGCCTCCAAAAAATGTGTCAGCAATTATGGCTTTTTTATAGGTGCAACTGAAGACAATGTCGAGGATTTACAAGAAGTGGTTGGTACTAGAGAAAATCCAATTGCAATTCCTGGTATCTGTGGAATTAAAATCTTCATGGGAGTTTCAACCGGAACCCTACTTGTTTCAGATAAAACCGCACTTGAAAGAATTTTTACCGAAACCGCAGGTTTAATCGCTGTTCATGCTGAAGATGAAGACAGAATGAATGAGCGAAGAAAATTAGTTGAAGGACGCACCGATGTTGCCGCACATGCATATTACAGAGATGATATTACGGCATTACTAGCGACGAAACTATCTGTTGAATTAGCATTAAAAACCGGTCATCGACTACATATTCTCCATTTGACATCAGGCATTGAAGCTGATTATCTATCTGATTACTGCAATCTCCCATCTAAATCTGAAGAGCACCCAATCATTACTACTGAAGTTCTTCCACAACATCTAACCTTTGATGAAACAGATGTCGAAGAAAAGGGTGTTCGATTGCAGATGAATCCACCAATTCGCTATTCAGCAGATAGAGAGATTTTGTGGTCACGGTTGAATGATGGAACAATACAATGTATCGCAACAGATCATGCCCCACACACCTTAGAAACCAAATCAAAGGGTTTCCCACATGCACCTAGTGGAATGCCTGGAGTGGAAACCTCTCTTGCTGTGATGCTAAATTATGTCAATGAAGGAAAGTGTTCACTTGAGGATGTAGTTCGTTGGATGTCCAGTAATGTTGCTGATTGCTACCAAATGATTGGAAAGGGCAGATTAGAAGAAGGATATGATGGAGACGTAGTTCTTGTAGATATGAACCATAGTGCAATTGTCAGAGATGAAGAATGTTGGACTAGAGTTGCTTGGAGTCCTTACGCTGGCAAGGAATTAGTAGGGTGGCCAGTTCTTACTGTAGTAAATGGAACTCCAGTCTTTGAAAGGAATCAAATAACCGGTCATAAGGGCAAAATTTTGGTCGAGCCCGGTTCAGTAGGTGAACCTATTTTGATGAGCCCTTGGAAATGACAGAATCGCCATTTTTTGCCTAAAAATTAGGAAATAGGTTAAAAGTATACTTCTGTTGAAAGTTTTGAGGAGACTTAAATGAGCGAAGGATTAGAAGAAACTCTTGGAAGCGGATATCAACAGATAATTATTGGATTTATTGTATTCATTATTGGTGCAATATGGGGTGGAATACAAGCAGACGGTAACATGACAGCATCAGATGTTTATTGGCCAGCATTTACTATGCTAGCCGGAGCAATGATAACTATGCTAGGTATTTCATTTGGAACAGAACATGAAGACGACAGAACAGATGATCTAATGGCTGCAATTAATGAATTAACTGCAAAGATGGAAGCACTAACCGGCGGCGACGAAGATAATTCTGAAGAGTAATTAATCTAAATTATACAGTTTGGAGTATTTTTCTTCAACATAATTTAGAAATGGCTCGGGAGAAGGAGGCATTCCAGTAGCGTTCTCAATGAGTTCGCTAGGAGTCCACTTACTCCCTTCTTGATGAATTCTAGGACCAAGCCAATCTAGCAGACTCGACCAATCACCCGATTTGATTATTGTATCTATATCTCCTAATTCGTTAGACATTGCATGTAATAATTGAGAAGCATACAGATTTCCTAGCGTATAAGTAGGGAAATATCCAAATGCACCCATTGACCAATGTATGTCCTGTAAACATCCCTTTGTATCATTCGGAACTTCTAATCCAAACCACTCCTCAAACATTGAATTCCATAATTTAGGCAAATCGTCAACTGGTAAATCCTCATTAAAAATTTGTTTTTCGATTTCATATCTAAGCATTACATGTAGATTATATGTAATCTCATCTGCTTCAACTCGAATAAATCCTGGAGTAACACTATTGGCAATTTTATTCAAATCTTCGGGAGTCCAATCTGGAGAATCAGGGAATTGTTCCTTAAACCAAGGCAATGTTACATGCCAAAAAGCAGGAGTTCGACCAATTTGGTTTTCCCAAAATCGGCTTTGAGACTCATGAACGCCCAATGAAACCGCATCTCCCCTGGGAGTGAATGAATGTTCTCTAGAAAGGCCCTGTTCGTATAATGCGTGACCTGTTTCATGCATTACTGCATACAAACAGGAAAACGGATCTTTTTCATCAAATCTAGTTGTAAAACGAGTATCTCCCGGCCATAATCCTGCTGAAAAAGGATGGGTAGAAATATCCATCCTACCACCTTCAAAATCAAACCCCATTGCATTAGAAACCTTAGTACAAAATTCTGTTTGTCCCTCGATTGAAAAGGTCATTTGCTCAGGTAAAATTGGGTCAGGATTGGTTTCTTTAGCATTCATAATTTTCTGTAAGAGGGGGACTAAACGCTGCTTTAGTCCATCAAATAATGGGTCATAATCCTCGACCGTCATCCCCACTTCAAACTCATCTAGTAAGACATCGTATGGAGTTGTTTCAATCCCATAAAATCCAATTTTTTGCTTAGTCATATCGATCAGTTTTTGCAATGTTGGCCTAAACATCTCGAAGTTAGATTCACTTCTTGCCTGCTGCCAAGCCAAAAGGGCTTCGGACTTGGTCTTAGCAAATTCTGCGACAAATTCTGACGGTAATTTACTAGCCTTTTCATAACGTCTTTTCATCTCTTTTACATTCGCTCTTTGATCTTGATTCAAACTTTCATCTTTGGATAACTTCTCTACTAACTCGCCAATTATCGGATCTGTTGTTCTTTCATGCTGTTCTTTAGCGAGCCAAGACAAAATTTCTCCTCTGGATTGTGCGCCATTAGGAGGCATGATCGTCTCTTGGTCCCAACCTAGATGGCCTTGTAATGCCCCGATTTTGTGAATATCTTTTACTCTGGAAATAAACTGTTCATAATCATCCATATACCACCCAATAGTTACTCACTCATCAATACTTTCACAAAATTTAATTCGCAAAAAATATATTTTCGGCCACACATTCAAGACTGACTACCTACTCCGATTATCATGGGCAAACCATCTGAAGTAAAAGATGGAAAAAAACCCAAATTAGATGATGATGATTTAGTCGATGTTATCGACTCTGTGATAAATAATTCATCAGAGCAAAACGTTGATACTAAATTGATAGATAAAGACCAGGATAGTGAACAACTACTTGCAACAAGTGCCAAAATGGTTGTTGAAACATGCATGGATATTCGACGAGGAGAAAATGTTCTAATTGTATGTGACCCGACAACTGGCGAAATCGGACAAGCCCTGCACGAAGCAGTTACAGAACGTTCCGAAAGAGTTCTTCTTATCGTGATGCCAAAAGGCAGACACCATGGTGAAGAACCGCCAACACCTGTTGCTAGTCTCATGAGACAACAGCAAGTCATCTTAGCCCCAACAAGATACTCACTAACTCATACCCGTGCTATCCGTCAAGCATTACGTGAAGGTGCAAGAGTTGCTACAATGCCAGGTATGACTGAAGAAATGTTCACACATGGCGGAATGTCTGCAAACTTTAACGAGATTAAAAGGAAAATAAGCAATTTAGGACCTTACCTACGAAGAAGAAGAATAATCAATGTGAAATCAGAAAAAGGCACCGATATTACATTTGAAGTTAATTGGAGAGAATGGAAATTAGATGATAATGGAATTTGTAACAGGCCAAGAATGCTGACTAACCTTCCTGCTGGTAAAGCATTTATTATGCCAAGAGAGGGAACAATGAATGGTAAAGTTATCATCGATGGTTCCTGGGATGCTACCCTTTTAGATGAGGAAATTGAATTAGAGATTGAGAATGGAATTGTTATAGATGTTAAAGGGGGAACTACAGCAGCTAATATCAGGCAGGAGTTTGGAGAAGTTGCAAGAAAATTACGAACCAAGGATCGTGAAAATGTGTGGACTGTTGCTGAATTTGGATTTGGAGTAAATGAACAGGCAAGGCTAGGAGGTAATGTCCTTGAAGATGAAAAAAGGCTTGGTACATGTTATTTTGCTATCGGTGATAACACTGCACTAGGAGGAAATTCCTCCGTTGGCATACACATTCCCGGAGTTCTAAAATCACCTAGCGTCTGGTTAGATGATACACAAATATTAGACGGTGGAAAATTTATCTTAGAACTATGATTATCCTAAATTTTCTCCACCACAAACCGGACAAAAACGCCAAAATGGGTCTAATCCAATCCCACAACTCCGACATGAAACTCCAGAACGAATTGTAGGCTGGACTGGTTGATTCCAGTTATTTTGATTGTTCGGTTGAGGTCTTTGCACAGGCTGAGTTTGATTGGTTTGAGGGGGATAATTTTGAGGTGGATAAACTGGTTGTGGGTTAGCCTGCAGCCCAGGGTTAATCTGTTGCGATTGATTTATTTGTGCCGTGTTTTGTTCACGAGCTACTGGTGTTTCACGTCTACTGACAGGTCTTCGGACCGGAGAAACTGGCTTAGGGAGTGAAGCAACCTTTTCTGCAGCTGGTGAAGAAATGAATTCTGAAAGAGAAACTTTCCCATCTTTATCGGTATCTGCTTGGGAATGTAGTTCTTCTGTTTCATCAATTGAAAGGCCGGTTGCCTGAGATAATTCTTCAATCGATAGGGCGCCGTCATTATCTGTATCTGCTTCAATGAAATGCTCAGCAGCGCTAACAAAAACTTCTGGTTCGGGCTCCGACTCTTGCTCTAAGTTAAGCTCTTGAACAACTTCCTGTTCCGGCTCAGAATCAGATTTGACTTCTAAATCAAATTCGGGTTCGTCTACTGATTCTGAGCTAATAGGAATATCAAATGCTCCATCAAATGCATCTTGAGTAACTTTAGCAGCTTTCCTTTCAGTGAGGTTCTCTTCAATAACTTCTATCGGCTTAGCCTCAACTTCTTTAGATTTAGAAATTATTGGAAGAGGGACCGAAGAATTTGCCTCGATGTTATCCTGTTTAACTGGTAAACTTACATTACTTGCTGGTGGTTCAATTGTTTCATCTAATTTTGGTTTTACGGGTTTTGTCGGTGATGGGATTGGAACCTCTGACTGAGATAAATCAGGAATTGGAAGAGCATGTCCAATAACGTCCAATGAAGCATCTAATTGATCAGCGATGTCAATGATTTTTTGAAGATTTAAGGACGGATTTTCGAGTAAACTCTTCATTGTCAAATAGTACTTAACAACCTCATTTTCTCCACCTGTTTCATGAGCAATCGCTAAAATTTTCAGTATTTTCATTGGATCTGCCAATCTTTTCAAAGAATCATAGTCATGAGCAGATAAGTCTGGTTTTGGACTGGAAGATTCTTCGCCTAAAGAATTCTCTAAACCTAGAAATTCTAAAAGTGGATCGGGAAAACTCATCAAACCAAGATGTCCAGAAACCAAAAAGTAAATTTCTCCCCCTTCACAATTCATTCTTTCGCTAGCAGCTTCGAAATCAAAATCACCTGGTAATAATACGATGTCTGATACAGTAGCGAAAAACTTGGATAAAGCATTTGATAGGTCCATTTCCATCAACTGATGAACTATGTCGGAGGATTTTGTTATCCCAAAGTATGCAGAGGTTTCATCAACTTCTATTCCATCAGGTAAGGAGGCACCTTCTAATACTTCAGTAGACATATACACTCCTCACTAGACATTGCTAATTTCTCTTAATATGAAAACACATGGCTTTAATCATAAATTTTCATCGGTTTTTTCCAAGGTTAATTATGGCTCTGGATTGCGGTGCACTCCACCCATTTTCTTGTAAATCCATCAATATTTCACGTTCTGAACTTTTATTTTTAATTGACTTAACGACCCATTCAATAGCAGAATCTCTATCAACAGAATCGACCCCTTCAAAGATGTCCATATCCACATCTAATTTTGCTTTACGCACTTTCTTTCCACCGATTTCTTTAGATTTAATTCTCTTCGCCTTTTGTGGTTTATTTCTTGACTTTTGTAATCTTGAATTAACTGATGAACGACTTGAGCCCCTGCTTTGCGCTTCACTGTTAAGATTTGAAAACCCTTTGGGAGGGCCTCTTTGAGGCATGTTTCTGGGGGTACTTCCAGTAGGGCCACGTTCTGAAGTAGCTTGATTAGACCTAGAAGAGCGTAAATTAGAAAGAAAACTCAAAGGCTCATTTTGGTATTCTTCATCATCATACCAATCTTCATCATCATACCAATCTTCATCATCTTCTCGGCCTCTAAGCAATGAAATTATAATTATCAATCCAACCAAACTAGAAACACAAACTAGAATGAACAGTAATATGTTCATTCCAAAAATGGTCACGCTTTCATCAGCACTATCGGAGGTTTCTAAGGGACAACCATCGATATACCCGTCTGGGCCTCTAGCCTCGGTTGGGCAATTATCCAAACTATCTACGATTCCATCCTCATCAGTATCTTTTTCATTATCTGCACAACCATTTGAATCGACAAAATTTCTGTATACAGATTTAGTATTTGGACATAAGTCTGGATTATTACCTGATTGATTATCTCCATAACCATCCCCGTCTACATCTCGCCATTGAGTGGGGTCTGTTATGTTGAAATCTCCTTGCCCATTAGGAGATGCAAACCAATCTATCTGATTTGGGTCAGACCAACCATCGCCGTCACTATCAAGACAACCAAGCCTATCTTCGAATGAAGTACCATTTACATTAATACAATCGTCAGCATTATTGCCAAGTAAATTATCTCCATATCCATCCCCGTCTGAATCTAACCACTGGGTTGAATCATCCGGGAATGGGTCGATATTGTCATCTGTACCGTCACCGTCGGAATCAACCCCAGCAAGAACACAACCTTGACTATCAACTGCGGCTCCAATGCTTGTATTAGGGCACAAATCTACTGAATCGAGTACTCCGTCGCCATCGGTATCTGTTTGTGACTCGGAGCACCCTACGCTATTTGATGACTCTGCTGAAGGAGTATTTGGACACTGGTCTAGGAAATCAAATACCCCGTCTCCGTCGGTATCAACTTCTTTTTGCGCTTGGCTGCAACCAACTAAATCAACAGACTCTCCTTCTGGAGTTAAACTACAGATATCTGCATCATTGAACACCCCATCTCCATCATCATCAATCTGATTTTGAGCACATCCAATTAAATCAACCAATAGCCCTACGTCAGTATTTGGACATTGATCATCTTCGTTAATTACAAAATCACCATCGTCGTCATTATCATCGATAATACGACAACCTAAACCAAGAGTTCCATTTTCCACTCCTGCTTGGAATGGACATTTGTCAGCTTGATTGCCGAATTGTTGGTCGCCAAATCCGTCACCATCTGTATCTTTCCATTGTGTTTCATCAAAGGGAAATGCGTCTCCAGATTGGTTTTCTCTTAGCCCAGTAGTAGAACTCGTATCAAAGGAGTAGATGTCCATGAAACCATCTCCATCACTATCTAGACACCCAAAAAGAGGGTCACTAGAATTACCAAATACCATAGGACAACCGTCTATGTAAAATCCAGCGGCATTTGTTCCGTTGTAGAATGAGGTGAAATTATCCGGGAATCCATCGCCGTCAGTATCGTTTGCCACTGCAATACTATTAGGGAAAGCGTCAGGATTAGTCGCATTGATTGAACCGTTGTCACCAAAACCATCACCATCTGAATCGGCCCACTGAGTCGGATCGAAAGGCCACATATCTGCACCATCACTCTCACCCCATCCTGGGCTGGGGTCGGAATAACCATCAAAATCAGAATCTAAACAACCATTTCGATCATATTTAGAAGTCCCATAATCAAATCTACAGCGGTCACCACCAACTAAATCTGAGGTATTATCACCAAACCCATCTCCATCCCAATCTAAGAATTGTTTCCAGTCATATGGGAATGCATCTCCGGGTTGAGCATTTGTGTCATACCAAGTTGTACAACAGTCTGGTCCATGGTTATCTCCATAACCATCTCCATCTGAATCAAAAACTTGTTTCCAGTTGTCTGTAAAAATATCTCCATTTTGATAGGAAATTTTGTTATCCGACCAGCCGTCCTGATCGAAATCCCCACATCCTGTTCTACCTAGCCATGAGAACCCTCTAATGTTATTACATGTGTCAACACTATCAGCATAACCGTCATCATCATAGTCATTACATCCAAACACTAGTAAAGAAGATGTTCGATTTTCTGATGGACAGGAATCAAATTGTGGCCCTAGAGGGTTATCTCCATAACCATCTCCGTCAGAATCTGTCCACTGCCCCGACAAGTGAGGTAATTGATCTATTTTATCAAAAATTAGGTCTCTATCTGAGTCTAAGTAAAAGTTCAATGAAACTATTTTATTTTCCAAGTCACTAATTACGGCTAAATTTAATGTTCCATTGCTATCAAAGATAGGGTTCAAGTTACTTGAAGAACTCATTACAGACTTAAATGATTGACTGAACCAAGGCGCATTATCTTGGTGAACACCTTGTTTCTCTAGACTGCTCCATTGTAATAATCCCGAATCATTATTTGTTGAAAAGAGGATGTAGTGATCATCTGTTTGAGTAATACCTAAAGAACCAGAATTCATTGAAACAAGTTCCGTGGAGAATGAATCCCAGTTGGAAGGACCTTGTCGGTAATAAACTGAATTACTGGCAGAATTGACCACCATTACTGGATTTTCTCCACCTACTAAATCAATACTCATATCGGAAACTTGAGAACTAGGCTGGTCGATTAACACTCCATCCCAGACTTCAGAGTCCCACCCTTTTTCATAGATACTTAGTGAACCAGTAGATGTTAATGTAGCAAAAATCAATTCGCCTGAATCTGTAATAGCCAGTTTAATTTGACTTTGTAAATCGGACTCTGAGCGAATTACGGAACTACTAAGAGTGGTTCCATCCCATGTCCATAGAGATAAATTGTAATTATTTCCATCATAATCAATTAGACCAACTGCTAAATCGCCATTCGGTAGCCAAATTGCAGAATGTGATTGTGAAACAGCTCTTCCAGATTGCCCTAAAGTAACAATATTCCATCCATTGATATTGGATGCGTATTCAATTTGATTGTTGATAGAATTTCTGTATATTAAGTGAGTTGAATTATTGATACTAGTAAGTACATCTATAGGCGATTCAATCAGAATTGAGTTCCTGACATTGTCAGATGTCCAGCCTGAAGGGGTTTCAACATTTAGGTAAATTTGGGTATTGCCATTGGTTGAATAAGCGATGTGTTGCTGATCGTATGAATCGAGGTTATGCCCGATATATTCAGGTGTCGTACCTAATGTTTGAACACTGTACTCCAATGCAGTCATGGCTTTAGGAGTTCTGAGAACAACCCCATTAGACGGATCGGACATAACTACATAGGGCAAACCAGTAGGAGAAACCGCAATCGATGAAAAGACGTTACTGAGACTAAAGTCAGTTAAAGAATGGTCAATCCATTCTCCCGAGGAGGAGCCGTCATATGCGTTATCAAAAAGCGTGGTTTCAATCGCCCCTTGATTCAAAGAAGAAACTAAAACACTAGTTTTGCCATTATAAGAAACTTCTAAATCCATTGAAACTAATTCTCCAGATACTGAAAAGTTCTTATTTTCCCAAAGATTTCTTGTATGGATATAGTAGTTCAGTATGTGAGAATTGGACTGGCTGGGTATTTCTTGACTAAAGACAAATTCCCCAATTCCATCTCCATCAAAATCTGCTCCATAAGCAGCATTAATAGAAATATTACCGCCACCATCTGATACAGTATAATGCTGATTTTCTAAACCTGTTTGAGAGCCTAGATATAATTCAACTGTTCCCGTAAGTTGTGACCCTGAGTGCGAAATTAGGACGTCATTAAATCCATCTGAATTTGTATCTCCAGCCGAGAGGATATTAATTCCAATTAGTTGATTAATCTGTCCGGAAATTACCATGTCAGGTTGATTGGCAACTCCTGTTGAATTACCATAGAATACCCAAACCATTCCACTACGATATGCATTAGAGCTATTGTAAGGTTCAGAAATCAAAACATCATCAAAGTTGTCACCGTTAATATCTGAAACAATTTCAACTTCATAGCCAAATAAAGTTGCTTGCAAATTAGATTGGAATGATTTATCACATTCTAAAGAAAAACCATTTGAATTACCGTGGAAAATTTCGACTGCAGAATAACCTGAAGGACTGTTCAAAGAACCAGTGTTACCGACCACTAAATCATTAAATCCGTCGTTGTTGATATCACCTGAAACTGAAATAGAACGACCGAAGAAAGCCCCTTGAGTGATACTAGAGGGTGATTGCAATAAACCCCAACCATCGCTTTGTTCTGAACCATGGAACAGAGTTAATTCCCCTAAGCCGTTATCTCCAAGCGATAAAATAAGTAACTCATCAATTCCGTCTCCGTCTAAATCGTCAATCTTATCCAAACTTAAACCATATTTCTGTCCAATTTCAGGTGGCGATGAAACACTGGCGATGGTTTCGGGTTGGCTAGCAAGGCCTGATGGTGAGCCAAAATAAACATCTATTTTTCCATCTTCCTGATTAAATCCAGGAGAGCCAACTACGAGGTCACTAAAACTATCTCCATTGAAATCTCCAACGGTAAGACCTTGTCCCATTTTCTGATAATCTTGTTCTCCATAATAAGTCAAATTTGGAGTAATTGAAATGCCATTTAGTGAACCGTGGTAAACGTCTACTTTACCATTTAGAGTTCCAATCGGAGAATTGATCGAATCATCTGAAGAAGTCCAAGTATCTATATGAGGTTGAGAAATCACAAGATCACTAAATCCATCATTATTGAAATCTCCGTAAGCCAATTCTCCGGATGTTTCGTTGACTGTATCAGTAGCCAAAGAGTGGATTGGATTTGGACCTATCTGATTCTTATTATTTGCTAGGCTTCGCTTGATGAAAATAGATGAATCTGAGCCATCAAAAGTTGATGATGATAACTGAATTAAACCTGAGTCATCAAAGTCTAATCCTACTTGTGGACCTACCTCTTGGTCAGTGAAAATTATTTCATGAGATATTGTGCCGTTAACTGTGGAGTCAATATTCAACAAAATTACATCATCCGATTTTACATATAGTAGACTAACTAAATTATTTTCATCGATATGTAACTCTAAATCTTCCCCAATAGGTCCGTTGTCCAGAAGTCTAGTAGTCCAGTAAGTTCCAGTATAACTGACCTCAAACAATTGCCCAGCATCATTTCTAAAAACCCCCCATTCTAAATCTGATGATGTCACCTCAAGTTCGATATGCGTAGGATTGACATTCTCTAGAATAGTTCGGGTATGCCAAGAGTCTCCGGCTGTATATAATGAACTTTGAAGGGCTATTTGAGCCGCTTTGAGATTATTTCCGTCGGCGTAAAGTAGGGTTTTTCTGCCATTTTTCTTCACGGACAGTGCACAATCAACAATATCATCTGCCGATTCATAACTTGAAACATCATCAACGTGCATTAAGGTCTCAAAACCTGAAATATTTCTTGACATTGTTCTAACTTGGCCTTCCATAGTACTCCAACACATCTCTAATTGCTGATAGCCGGTAAATTCGATATCTGGTGTACCCGGAGTTTGGTTGTAAGCATTGAGAACAACATGACTATGCCACATATCAAGTGCCGATTCATAGCGAACTTGGGCGTCAATTAATCCATCAATGGAAATTTGGGAGCCAGCAAAATCATGGCCGTAAAAAGTACTATTTTCGTTTACAAATGGGTTGCTGAACTTGACATTAGGTTCTTCTAAAGGTTGTTCGATTTTAGGATTTGTAGTGATAACTGGAGTCATTGATTGAAACAAAAATAAAGTAACAATCAACACGGGAATTAGCGAGTTTCTAAGTGTTGAGACCCTCGCCATAGACTTACGACAGCGCGAACACTTCAAAAATACTTGTGTAATTATCCTACTGACCCCCGTAGGGGGTCAAATCTCACATTGAGTAGAATCCTTGACAAATGATAAATTATTGCGAGGTATATGGTAAGAGTGCTGATCATAGGAAACTCGGATCTACCAGAGCGAAACCTGGTAAATGATTTAATCGATTCAAGTGACAAAATCATAGCTTGTGATGGTGCTGTAGAACGATGTTTAGACGCTTCAATTAATGTTGATTATGTAATCGGTGATATGGATAGCTTAGAAAACACCACTCTCGCTGAATTATCCAAAATGGGTATTGAAGTCCGGAAATTGGATGATCAAAATAATAATGATTTACAAAAAGCAATCAATTTCAGTAGTGAAATTGGTGCTGATAGGATTAATATTATTGGTGTCGAAGGTGGCAGTAACCAACATCAATTTGCTTCTTACTGGTGCTTATTTGAGACTGAAGTTGAATGTTACATACACTTGAGCGATAGCATAGTTTCCATGGTAAAAAATGGCAGAGTAAAACTTTCTATAGAAAAGGAAAAGGAATTTTCTATCTTTGCAATTGGTGATTGTGACGGGGTAAATGTGTCCGGTGGCAAATGGCAATTAAGTAATGAAAAATTGACTCCGAATTCAAGAGGATTACATAACCTAGCAAACGATGCGACCATTACAATTTCATGTAATAATGGAATGTTATTGGTTTTCAGAAGTAGATGATTTTTTTGCCGGAAGATGAGATCTAATCATCTTTGAATAATCTCCTTCCCCATCCCAGAGCATTGCCTTTTCATCAATCCTAGCCTTGTTTAAAGTGTTATCAAATCCGCCCCAATCCTCTATTAATGCTAATTTAAACGCAACTTTAGGAGTGTACCCCGGTAAGAAATTTCTAAGGAAAAATGGTATCCTTCCCGGAGTTACCTTGTTGACTAATTTAACTATTGAAGTATTACATGTAGTGAGTATTGAATGATACCAAATTGGATCATCGGTAAGTGAATTTACGCTTTTAGCAAGTCCAAATAGTAATTCTTTCTCTTTCCCTGGAGGAGTTATCGCTCTAAACATGTAATCTTTGTTTCCCCTAGCATTAGTCCTAAGACCTAGAAGATCCCTCTCATGTCCAACTAGTAGGTATAACTCATAATTTCGCCACATACCATCCCAGGGATGATATCTTTGTCCTTTGATCCTCCTTGCTTCAAAAGAGAATGAAAGGCATGTTCCGTCATTAAATTCTACGGTTAAAAATGTGTGAGCTAGACCGTGAATTTTGTGGAAATGGTCGACGACAAACCAAACATCTTTGATTTCATTGACGTTAACTTTTACCTTTTCATCCCACTTTTCATCTCTATCTTTTGTTGTTCGCCAGAAGAAATCCCTTACATTGTAAAATGTAATATCATCACCTTCAATTATTGCTTTTGATAGAAATTCACAATCAGAATTCCACTCCACTCCTGTCCTTGGTTTCTTTGGATAGACCTTAATCATCCAAATTATCAAGCATGTCAAGATGAATACAGCAGAGAATGTAAGCAATACAGACCAAAAACTACCAAATAAACTGAAACCCATAAAATCCAGTGCTTCACCACCTATTCCAGATTCTGAGGTCTTTATCCCACCAATCATGACTTCCGTCTGGATGTTGTCTCCAAAGTACACCTTCATCATCTACTGTAGTTGGGAGGCCTTCAGAGTCAGGAGAACCATCTGGCAAAATCATTGGTTTTGGACCTAAATCTCTCATCTGTAATACTTCATCTTCATCTTTTACCCTGACTAGGAAAATGAATGATAATAATGCTATAACAAAGCAGAGAATTCCTATTGAAATCCATCCCACTGATTCGGTAGGAGTGTCATCTCCAAATGAACGCGACGGAAGTTTTTCCGCCTCTTCTTCGGTCAAATTTAGGCCTGGTATCCTGATAATGTTAACTGCATGAATTGTATGAATCAATTCATTGTTTATCACCTCAAGAGAAATCAGGTGAACTCCAGCAGAAAGTGCTGAGCAATCATATACAGAAGAATTAGAGTTTTCAACAGCAATTCCTTGAATTCTCCAAATTTTTACGAAAGGTGTGAAGTCTATTAAATTAGAATCAGGAGTCATTGTGATTGAACATTCAGTATCGGTAGAATTTCCATTTCCTTTAGTGGTCAATGAGAAGGCCGGCGCTGGACGGTTGTAGATAGTCAGGTTAAGCCAATCCTCAGTAGTTTGAGATAAATCATTACGGTAGGTTTCTCTCAAGGTATAATCTCCTGCAGGCCACCTAGAACAATCTAGAACTTCTTGAGAGTCAAGAACCGTAAATGGGGCTCCTGAAAATGTACGAATTCCTTCTGCACCATACCTTGGTCCAGTTTCATCATCAAATATACGATTGATAGTACACTGATCTCCTGTCTCAATCCTTTCAGGCGCATTGAGTGCGAGCATTATTCTTGGTGTTTTTAATGCTGGAGTTAGAATATATGTAGGCAATTCAATTGAAGTAATCTCTTCGCCCGACTCATCAATGATTGCTAATTCCAATTCATGTTCTCCATAAGCCCATGAATCATAAGTCAAACTGGCATTAGATTGTCCGGAAAAGGACATTATTTGTGATTCAACAACCTGCCTATCTTTGTGCTCACCAAATAATCTCAATTC
Organism: Methanobacteriota archaeon; assembly: GCA_002729095.1. Classification (GTDB taxonomy): domain Archaea; phylum Thermoplasmatota; class Poseidoniia; order Poseidoniales; family Poseidoniaceae; genus MGIIa-L1. Next base: position 73,299 of record PBWC01000058.1, on the reverse strand, counting down.
AAGGTTAACGAATTCTTCCGTAGACATTACAACAACTATTCTGACAGCATCTATATCGCCATCTTGATTAGTATCTAATGTATCATTTCTAAGTGCTACTAAAGTCAAACCAGCCTCAGCGAGGGGGTCTTCCTCTTCATCATCGCCTTCTGCAACAACACTACCTGTAAATTGAGGTATCAGAAGTGAGAAAGAAAGTACAGAGAGCATGAATAACGCCTTTGCCAAACGGTTTTCAAGCATCTAATTCACCACCTTGAGCAACTTGTGAGTTTACAGATTCTGGATTTTCAGGCAGAGGGAGTGGAGGTAACTGATCTAACGGAATCATACCGTTATCAGAGATATTTTCTTCAGTTAAGGATTCAAAGTCTACTGGCTGTTTAGAATCGAACATTTCTTCCTCTGTCAATTCATCATCGGACCTTGCTATCTTGACTATCAATGCAAGTAAAGCCCCAACAATGAATCCTAACCCTATAACTAGGTAAGTTAGCCAAGACGCTGCAGGGTCTTCTCCCAAAATAGCAATTGCCGATTTTAAGGCTCCATAATCATCTGACCAACCGTCTCCATTAGCGTCAGGACATCCTTGTAAATCTCTAATTGAATCTCCTGCTTCATTAGGGCAATCATCTCTCATAGATCCTAAAGCAACGTCGCCAAATCCATCACCATCACTATCACGCCACTGCAATGCTTCATTGGGGAAAGAATCTGCTAAACCGAACGGATGAGCCAACCATGAATCTGTAGGATCTGACCAGCCATCTCCATCGGTATCTCGACAACCGAGTCGGTCTAGTAAGGACGTACCTCTTAATTCTGGACAGGCGTCTCCTTGATTTCCACTAATTGAGTCTCCAAATCCATCACCGTCGCTATCTCTCCATTGGGTTGGTTCATGGATGAATGAATCTCCTAAATCTGACCAGCCATCACCATCTGTGTCTATGCAGCCCCACCGATCGCCACCTTCTGCGGGACCTACTGATGTGCCAGCATTATCTGGACAAACGTCAGCAGTAGTTCCTTGTGGATTGTCTCCTCTACCGTCTCCATCCCTATCATGCCACTGAGTTGGGTCTTCTGGCCACGCATCGCCTGAGCCACCAGGACTTGCTAACCAAGTTGAGGTTGAATCAGACCATCCATCCAAATCAGTATCAGGGCAACCCCATCTATCGAATGTCGATGACCCAACTGTAGTTCTACAACCATCGCCTCTGAACGACTCTCGCCAAGTTTGACCATCGAAATATTCCATATTATCTCCGAATCCATCGGAATCAGTATCATGCCATTGACTTCTTTCTTCTGGGAAAGCATCAGCAAATCCATCCGGATGTGCTATCCAATCATCGGTAGGGTTGGAGTAACCATCCATATCTACATCTCTACATCCCAACCGGTCAAACATTGAAATCCAACCAGATTCTACCTCCTCGGGTGTTGAAAATACACACACATCTCCTTCAAAACCAAAGATATTATCGCCATAACCATCTCCATCAGTATCTCTATACTGCGATGGTATGAATGGGAAATCATCGATTTGGGTTGCTCCATAGGTTTGGTTATCGCCCCAGCCATCCTTGTCAGTATCTCGCCACTGTGTGGGATTATCTGGGAAATCATCTATGAATAAAGCCCCAAAGGTTTGGTTATCTCCCCACCCATCGTAATCTCTATCAGTCCATTGAGATGGTTCATTAGGGAATGCATCTGAACCATTAACAACTGTCCAATTTAGATCACCGTCCGAGAAACTATCTCCATCAGAATCTGTACAACCATACCTATCAGAGGATGATGTGCCGGTTATGAAAGGACAAGCATCTGGAGTTGAGGCATTGAATAACCATTGGCCAATGCCCCATGCTTGGTGAGTTTCATTCCACTCAGGGTCTTCCCAATTATCGCCGTATCCATCGCCGTCAGTATCAGTCCATTGAGTATTGTCGTAAGGGAATGCGTCAGCAAGTCCGACGGGATGAGCAAACCATTCTGTGATTCCATCTAAACCTCCGGGGTCTGCATCAGAATAGCCATCGCCATCATTGTCTAGACATCCATATCTGTCTAATGTTGAATAACCTCTTTTGTAAGGACAAAAATCACCTTGAAAGCCGTCTACATTGTCGCCAAACCCATCATTGTCAGTATCTTGCCACTGAGTTGGTTCGTTCTCAAAGGCATCTGCTCCATTATTTGTGCCCCACCCAGTTTCAGGATTTGAATAGCCGTCAGAATCTGAATCAATACATCCTTTGCGATCAAAAATTGAAGTACCTTGAACTGTATCACAGTCATCTTCAGAATCAATAAAGCCGTCTTCGTCTGTGTCTCTATCTCCTGAATCGATTGAAGCGGTAAGAGTGTATTGAATTGCATCATTACACCAACTATCTTTGCCCTTAATCTTGACATATACCCAATCTGCACTTGGCATTGTTTTACTCAACGTACCAGTTGGGTTGTCATCACTAAGAGCCAGTGATGCTATTTGTGAGCCTGATGAATCATGGATTGAATAATCTCCTTCCCAACCATCACCCCAAATACAAACTAGGCTTGGATTTGGAAGAGTCCCTGAAAATGATATCTCTACAATATCTCCTTTGTAAGCATAGACTTTCCACCAGTCCGTCTGATCAGTTGGAGAACAACCATCATCATAGCAAACATAACCGCTTGACGAAACCCCTTCGGTTAGAATACTTGCACTCTGGAGTGTGTCATCTGCAGAAACAGGAGGTGTGAAACTAATCATTAACGCGGCCAGAGCCAGCACCATGAAACGCTTCGCGCCCATGGTAGCGAATTGGCATGTTACCTATCAAATACCCGCCTCGAAGCATTACTGAAACAAATTTGAAAGTTAATCTAATTTTTAACAATTGACCGGTATATTCTCAGAAAATCTTCAGAGTTATGCTCATAAGTATATTTTGAAAGTACCCTTTCCCTTCCGGCTTTTGCCTTTTCAACTCTTTGTTGAGGCTGATCAAGAATCCTACAAACCGACTTAGCTAAATCATCACTATCGCCGGATTGGAAAAGGTCGCCAACGGACATATCTACCATTTCAGTTAATGGCGCTTGGTCCACAGTAACTACTGGAGTTCCACTGGCTAACGATTCCAGCGGGATAAGGCCTTGACCCTCATAGTATGAAGGATAAACTACCAGGTCAGCGGACCGGAAATGTTGTGATAAATCTTCGAATGACATGCTACTTCGGATAAATATAGCATGTTCTATACCCAGCTTTTTTGCGTTTTTCATTAAACTCTTCTTCATATGACCACGTCCAATAATTACTAATCTAGCGCCAGGATTTTGCTCTAGAATTTTTGGCATTGACCTAATCAAAGTCATATATCCCTTTCTAGCCACCAACCTACCAACAGCAAGAATCATTGGGGTTTGCGTGTCCGGTTGATAACTTAGCGCCAACTCATCAGCACAGTCATACATTGTTCTAATTTTCTCGTGATTCAATTGTTCCTCTTCGTCATCCTGATTGGGGGGCCTGAAGACTTTGTGATCACAACCCCATAACACAACATCTGAATTAAAATCCCTACTAGGTTGATACCAATTCTTGAATTCATTAAGTGTAGATTGAGAATTGGCAACCGAAATGCTTGATTCTAAAATTCCTGCTCGTTCAAATTTTGAATAATATTTAGCAGTTAGTCGTATAGCTAGGTCATTGGGATTCCTCCAAGTAGCCGACTCTTTGGCTTTGGAGGCTCTAATCACTCCTTGCTTTTCACCTAGCCATGAACCGTGCAATGATGAACATATTGGGGCGATATTTTGTTCAATTAACCTAAACTCCTTCCTTGAAAAAGAGGCAAGCGGTAGGTGAATGTGTACAACATCTACCTTTTTATTTCGATGCAATTTTTTCAATGCCTTTAGAGCATTTTTTGCATATGAGCGAGTAAAAGCCATTGGTAATTTTAACCAAGGTACTTGGATAACATTGACCCCGGATTGTCCAGGAGGGTTGACTTTGTGTGATCTAGTAATAATGCTCACTTCATTTCCACATGATGCTAAATGTCCAGCCAAGTGAAAAACTACTGAACCGATACCTCCCCATCTAGGAGGGTATTCTCCAGCAATCATTGCGATGTGCATTGTACTGACGACACGGGTTCAGCGTTTCAATGTCTCCATAATTGGAGTTGTATTATTGAATATTTAAGCCAATGCTTTCAATACTGTTCGCTATTTCGGAAGGTTATGGCCGATTTACTACCAGTGACTGTCACAGTCATTCTTCCTACTAGGAATGAAGAAGAAGCCATCGTGCCTACTGTAGAATCTATTCCGACAGGTTGGTGTAAAGATTTGGAGATAATGATTGTTGATGGCAATTCAACAGATAAAACCAGAGAATTAGCCTTGAAAAAGGGAATTAGAGTTCATTTAGAAGACCGTAAAGGCTACGGAAGAGCCTATAGAACTGGTTTCGATGTTGCCAAAAATGACATCATTGTAACTATGGATGCTGATTGTACCTATCCAGCTGAACTGGTTCCTAAACTAGTTAAGAGACTTCTAGATGATGATTTAGATTTTATTACATGCGACAGATTATCATTGGCTGAAAGCGGCTCTATGTCAGGCTTACATGGCTTTGGTAACTGGGCATTGTCATTTACTGCAAGACTATTGTTTGGATATGGGATAAAAGACTCTCAATCTGGAATGTGGGTTTTTAGAAAATCCATTTTCAACAATGAAAAAATGAAGCCTACAAATGATGGAATGCCATTATCTGAAGAGATTAAAATCTTGGCTAGAAAGCATCTTGGAAGGAAAAAAGCAATTGAAATTTCAGTCCCCTATCGTCCGCGAGTAGGCGATGCTGAAATACACACTTGGGGAGATGGATGGAAGAATTTTAAGTTCCTCTTTGCTAAGAGGTTTGGTCTAAACAGGACCAAAACTCCTTGGGGAGGTAGAAGTTCTAATCCTGACTCTATTAACAATGATTTACCCGAACAGTAATCATTCTAGAATATCTTCAACATCAAATCTATCTTGTTCTTTTTGGACTTCAACTGCGCCATCAATAATCCCACCTTCTAGTTGCGAAACCAATTCCGGATCAGTATCTATCTTTGGTTTTTTACCAAAAGAATCCCATGACTCGAGAAGTTCAATTTCATCTAACTGCCTTCTTCGTCTAATAGCAAACATTGAGATAACTACGATGAACACTATAATTCCAATTCCGCCACCAATTAGCACTACTGACGAACTATTTTGCTCCACATCAACAACAGTTATGGTTCTAGAGATTTGGTCGATATTAGCATCATCGCCAACTCCGTCCTTAGCAGTAATTTTCAAACTCGGACGACCTGATTCATCAGGTCTAACCTTTACACTTCCTTTCCATCTATCCTCGTTTTGATCATAACTTAGATTGAAATTCCATATCTGTAATTTGTGAGTCAATGTAGCATATACGTCTTGAGTGGTACCATCGGCATCTATTAGAATAACACTCACTTCAAATAAAACCAATTCACCTGTAGTCATTTCATTAGTAGATAATATCAATGATTGCTCATCGAATTCAGGATCTGTATTCTCAACAGTAATTCTGACCTGCTCTATATTTTGATACCCTTGGCTATCTCTTATGATTAATTTAATATCATAATCGCCAGGAGCGAGGGTGATTTTTTCTATGCTGGAAGAAAGTGATTGGGATGGTAATATATCACCAACAGAAGTAATCTGCCATTCTCTAAATGTAATATCATTATCTGCATCATAAGAGTCTTCTTCGAGAATAATTTCCTCTCCTCCTGCAAATGATTGGAGATTTATCGGTGAGATAATATTCGCATTGGGTTTAGACGTTTCTACAAACAAGGTTAAGAAATTTGAACTAGACTTTCCTGTTTCATCGGTTAACTCAATTTCGATTGAGTGAACTCCTGCCGGTAATTGCGAAATATGAGTTTGGGAAGTAGATACTGAATCTAATAATGGTTCATCCAATTGGTTACTCCTTACCGTCATAGTAAAATTATCTCCATCATAGTCTTTAGAATTAATAGCATTCCAGAAAATATAATCCGATGAGTTGTAGAATTTTCCATCTATTGGGGTTGAAAGTTCTAAAACAGGAGCAGAAGAAACCACTTGTACCGTAATTGATGATTCTACAGGTTCATGAATTCCATCATCCAAAGATAAAGTAAGAACATGTGTGCCAGCAGACAATCTTCCCTCAAAATTTAGCCAATCCTTATCTTGAGGAGTCAATCTTCCGTCAATATCACTTGTCCAAGAAACAATTAGATATTCAGAACCAAAGAATGGCTCGATACTCGCACAGTGCCAATATCCAGATGAAGGGAATGTACTACATTCTGCATCATAATCTCCTGAACCATTAGCTGAAAATTGGATTAATTCGGATGAATCATAGGTTTGTGAAGTAACAGGATAGGAAATGATGGATTTTGGAAATGAATTATCGACATTGAGTTGTACAGAAGTAACTTCTGTATTATTGATGTGTTCTGGTCTATCATCAGTAACTCGCATTTCTATATTGTGAAAACCTCGAGATAAGTGACCTTGCCAAACCTTTCCAGACTCCTCGTCGGACCATTGTAAAATACCGTCAAGACTAGACCAAAATTCAATTTCAAGATTATCACCCTCTGGATCTATTGTTGAGGAACCGTCCAAAGTTACAATGCTTTCACTGAAGTTTGAATCTCGAGAAACGGTAAATATTGGAGTGGGGATTTCATTATACAATTCTACTCCGAATTCCCACTCAACTGGAGAATTTACACCATCATCAAGCCAAATTGATAGTGAGAAGAAATCGGACGATGGAATTGGATTGTCCGGGGTTGAGGTTAGAGGGAAAGTGTAATTGAAAAGATTTGAACAACTTTGTGAGGTGTCTTGAGGGTACTGGAGTCCATATGAAGTCGTAAACCAGCAAAATAGAGTATCTCCTTCAGGGTCATATGAGCCATTCAAATTAATTTCTAATGTACCTGTTCTCGGAATATTAAGAATATTCCATTGATCTAAACCCGGTTCAAAAGAAACAACTAGAATTGGTTTTTGATTTACCAATTCAATCATTCTACTTTGTTGTACGCAGTGTCCAGAATCATCGCAAACTTTGGCGGTAATAGTGTGAACACCATCGCTCAAAACCTGTGATGAGCCTAGCTCATTAACAGAAAAATTTGATTCTGAGCCAATCAACCCATCGATTGAAGATGTCCACTCCCAAGTCAAAGGGTCGTCATCTAAATCCCATGAACTACTAGCATTGAATTCTACAACTGAAGCGCTAGGAAATATTTCCATATCAACTGGCGTATCCCAATTCAGGAATGGTGGTTGATTACCCAGAGGCAACGAGCAGTAAATTATGCGATTTTGGTCCAATGTCACTGAACTGCTATTGGAAATACCATCATAATTACAAGTAATAGTTGCGGTAGTTTGTGAAGAAGGGCCTGATTGAGTCCAACGCTGACCTATAAAATTTGGAAATGAAATGAATCCGATTTCATTAGTAAGCTCTTGAACTGGTATCTCGAATTGATCAAAAGTAACGTCAACTATTGATTGTGGTACACCATTCGAGTTATTGTTTATGACCCAAACATCAACATCCCAAGCTAAATCAATTTTCGCTGAAGGGGCGATAATGGCACTTGAGAAGTCTATTTGACTAGGTTGATGTAAATGCAGTGAAGATAGTGAATCCAAATTGAGAACTGTTGAAGATGTTAAATCGACTAGCCCAGACCAGTTAACATCACTATTCTGAAATATCAAAGAACCGGTACACTCAGGTGTGATTGAATTATCACTACCGGACAAATCAGTATGATCGCTAAGAACTAAACACGAAGACCCTGAAAACTGAACTCTGCTCATACTGGAATTATAATTTCCATTATTATCTGCATTCCAAACCAAACCTGAGTGATTACCACTCATAATCAGTAAATCGATATTTGCAGCCGCCTTATTAATCTCCATTGCGGGACCTAAATCTGTTCCTACTCTCTCTGTTTTTACTAGAATATCGTGAAGGTTGACTCTACCTCCCTGCTGTTGTAAATTTAATCCGCTATTATCGATTAAAAGTGGGGTGTAAGAAGGATTATTGTCATCTAGTTCTATGTTATTTAACCATAAATCAACCGAATCCTTGACCAAAATTCCAGAACCTGTAGATGATTTAACAGTACAGCTATTACAGGTAATATCTCCAGAATTTGATTCCAAATCATTTGATTTTTCAAAATAAATTCCAGCCTTTTCACTGTCCGATATACCTAATAGACCATTTCCTTGAGCACTTAGATTGGATAGAGTAACATAGCGAGAATCAAAAATATGGGCTCCGGAAAACCCATTATCATTGAAATGTAAATCTTCGATGATTAAAGTAGAAGAATCGACAAATAATCCTTGCTTGGAATTATTATGTAGGAACCAGTCAGTACCTTGCATCGAGCCTCCTGAAGAGGAATGTATTGCAGGCCCTACAGATCCTGATATCTCTAATCCATCGAAATTAGGTGCAAAAAATGACGAACTAATCGCAATACCGGCCTCATGGGCTCCTTGACCAGGGTCTCCTGAATTTTTCACAGTTAGATTTCTAAATGTAGTAGATGAGTCTACTAAAAACAACCTTACTCCAACTGTTGTAGAATCTTCAACCAAGGTATTTTCAAACCAAGCGCCTGTGGCATTTACTTCTATTGCAGCGTAACCAATATTCGCAGTTTTAGCACCACTTCCGCCAGTTCCGCGTACAGTAGTGTTGGTAAAATCTGCCGTTTCATAATTGGTATAATTAGTGTGGTTTGCCTTATCCAAATAAATTCCGCGATACATGGAGTTAGACACTACACAGTCTCTAACTACTGCCCTAGTAAAAGAACCATCGTCTATATGTCGAACTAGGATTCCATAATCTGCTTTGTCTACGCTTATGTTTGTTAACAAAGGTTGACTATCCTCGACCCAAACTCCTGCTGATAATGCGTTTCCTCCATCGGAAGTCACATTATCGATTACTATATCTCTAAAGATTCCCCCTGAAGAACCCCATAAATTCAGTCCTCTAAGTCTCAAATCGGTCATGTATGCGCCTTCTAAAATTGGAGTGGAACCTGCACCAACTGATACTCCTAATCCATATCTCCAATCAGAATAACTAACTTCACGTCCAGCTTGATCAATGTATAAATCATGAATGATTGGTGCTGAATTTGAAAATAAATCGATTCCAACCCTTGAAGGATTGATAATTGTAATATTATTGATTCTGGGATTTGAGCCATATGCAGTGATTCCATAAACCGAGTCTTCTATAGTGATATTGTCAATGATAGATCCTCTTCCGATAGAACTAGAATTGAATTGTATGCCATTGTGTAAACCGCTGTTTAATTGAGAAAAAATTACGGGACAATTAGTTGTACCTTGTGCTGTGATTCTGCCTTCGACATAAATCCTAATGTTTGGAGACATCTTTACTACTGTACATGGAGATATGACTAATTCTTCGGTGACATTAATTGTAAATGAATTTGATAGTTCAATAACTCCACTCCAAGTAATCTGTGAGCGGCCAATGGTATTTGAGTAATTTTCAAGATTAATTTCTTGTTTTTCATTATTCTCTATTACAGAAGAAAATGGCACTGACAAAAGAATGAATAGAACCGCAAAAACCACCATCTGGGAGTATTTGCCAGCCTGCATAATAGTGGTTAGGCGTGTGATGCTCTTCAAAGGTTCGTATACTTGGACGGGTTTTTTAATCTTATATTGGCTCAGTAAGTGATAATAATCGAGTTCATGTGGACACAATATGCCCGAAGCATTTGTGCTTTTCAAGACCCTTCCATCTAAAGAGAGGGATGTATATCTTGCACTTACCAATCATGAGTCAGTATCAGAGGTTCACGCATTGTATGGAGAGTATGACTTAATCGTAAGAATTAGTGCTCAAGAGTCTGCCACACTTTCTAGAATGTTGATGACTGAATTTAGGCAAATCGAGGGTATAAAGGATACTCAAACATTGATTGCAGTGGATTATTGAGGTGAATTTATGGCTATAGGATTTGTATTGATAACGACTAAACCCGGACAAGAAAAAACGGTCCGAGACAACCTTGAAAAAATTGAATTTGTGACATCTGGATGGATGCTATTTGGTGAATATGATCTTATTGCCAGAGTTCAAGCTGACGATGAGTTTCAATTGACTCGGTGTATTGTAGAGCAGATTCGACCTATGGATGGAATTGCGGACACTAAAACTTTGATTGGTGCAGAACTCTAAATAAAAGAATGTAACCTACTCTCCAAGTTTTTTGCTGCTCTGATACAACCTGCTTTTTTGAAAATTGAAATTGATTCTCTAAGGCAAGTTAATTTTTCTTGAGGCTCAATGTATGACTTGCAGAACCACCACCTAGCAGTGTATCGATAGTAAGTATCAGACTTCAAATCATCATTAGGCTTTGAAAGTAATTTAAATTGCTGACTTGCTAGTTTTGAATCGATAGGAATTAATGCTTCAACAAGATTTAATCTAATAGAATCTGAATAAATCTGGTTATCTTGAACAGAAACTGCTTTGTCAATAAATTGAATTGTTTCTTGAATTGATACATCTTTGTTTTTCAACCGATATATTATTTCCTTTGAACGTAAATTAAAGATTAGAGATTCAGCATCCAAGCCAAGTTCGCCGACTGATGAAGATAACTGCTCAGCGGTTTCAATGTCGCTTTCAAGAAGTGCTAGAGAGTGTTTAATTAGCGTTATTGCTATTACTGCAGTAGATTTAATTTCCTTTTTTATTTTATTTAAATCGATTCTTGAAAGATATTTTTTAACCTCAATAATTTGTTCACCATCGATTTTTTTATCAAAAATTCTATCATCAATTCTTCTCGATGCTGCAGAGATTGCTAGTTTATTGACAACATGCGGATCTTGACCTTCCAAACTTTGCAAAAAAATTCTCTCTGCATCTTGTGTTCTACCTTCAAAAATCGCAATCTGTAAATTTAATTCAGCCTTTTTTGCTTCATCCACTTTATCGATATGGTTTTTTATCACGGATAATTCACATCTCTGAGCAGCAACTTTGGCTGCAAAATAATGTAAATCACTACTGTTTGGATTTTGTTCTAAAGCCTGTTCGATCAAAACTGCGAGAAAATTAGATTTATTTGTTGAAATACTATCAAGATGATTTTCGATTAAGTCAATCGTATTTGGATCACCGCTAGATATTTGATGGAAAAGTAAAATCATATCCTCTTGAATATTTCTAGTTATGCCTTGCCAATGGTCCGATAATTTCTGGTGCAGCTTTTTTTGTTGGCTTGTGTCAAAAAATGAACGTCTAACATTTCTTATCAAATGATTAACTTCGACGTTTAAATTATTTGAACTCCATCTTAACAGTGCCTGTTCATCAAATATTCCAATACTTTCGCTGACTAAGGAATTTTTAGAAAAAATTGGAATTGGTTCCATTGAAAGTAAATTCAGAGAGTCTTTCTGTTGCTCGTCTAAATTCAGTAAAACTATTTCTTCAACGTATCTTTGAACGTTTATTGACTGCTCTGGCAAGTCAAATTCTGGTTGATATAGTTGGAGAGCAAGTGGATGACCTCCGAGTCTTTTTGATATCAAAAGCCTTTCATCTAAATTTTGTTCGTCGCCCAATAATTGTGCTCCATACTGATCTTCAAGCGGCAAAATTTGAATTTTATCTAATGATGAAAAGTTATTCATTGGTTCTCTACCGATAAATACAATTCTCGCTTTAGATGATTGATTAATTCTTTTTGATAACTCCTCAAACGGGGAAATATGTCTTTGTGAGATTAAATGTACATCATCTACTACCAAAGTTTGGTTTTCGGTAATCTGCAAGATTAAGTCTTGCAAGGCAGTATCATCTCGAGGTAATGGATCTAACAATTGCCATTGGTTACAGATATCATATAGGTCACTAAACTCATTTGCATTAGCCCATCTAACTATTGTGCCTTGACTGCTTAATTTTTCACTTAGTTCACAAACTACAGTGGTTTTACCAATTCCGGGTAATCCACAAACCAATAAAGAGGATTTTTCCAACGTTTCTAGAAGTGAGTTTGTTAAATCGTCTCTACCAATTACTTCACCCATTATTGGCCGATTTCCAAAAATAATTCCCTGAGACTTTTCTTTTTTGGAAACTGGATGATTCTCTAAAATATATTCTCTACCTTTGCTAGTAATGTGAAAAACCTGTCTTTTCCTCGTCCCTCCACCCACAACATGGGCTTGTCTTCTAAATACCATTTCAGATTGTTGTAATTTCTTCAAAGGTAAATTAAGTGCTGAACGAACTACACCAAGACCGTCAGCGATTCCTGGAAGAGAGATATCTCTAGTTACGTCCCATGAATTTTCTAAATCCGAAGAGAACTTGCTTAGCCATGATAGAATCCTTTTTTGCGAGGAGGAAATCATGGCCAACACCCAGGGGAAGAACTACGCCCTTTCAAATAATACTAAGTTTTGTTTATCTAAAATGAATAGTTGTCCTTTTGTGTGTTGCCGATAACGCACTGGCATGCCGGTGGTCTATGACGCCAAGTCATTTCCAAAGAAGGCTGGTGTTTATCTTTTTAAAACCGAACAAGGCAGAGTATTATATGTTGGCAAAGCCACTAGAATTAATGAACGGGTTAGATCTTATTTTTCATCAAATCCTGATAGAAAAATGATCACTGAATTAGTATCAAAGTCTGATAAAATTGAATACATCATTACCACCTCACCCAAAGAGGCTTTAATTCTAGAAAGACAACTGATAAAAGAGCATAAACCTAGATTTAATTCAAGATTAAAAGATGATAAATCATACCCTTATCTGATTCTAACTGATGAAGAATTTCCAAGAATAATGTATACCAGGCACCCGCCAAAAAGCCGAAATAAATGGGGCCCGTTCCCTAATGCTAATGCTGCTAAACAAGTTATGCAGTTATTGAGAAAGCAATTTGGAATTAGAGATAAAGATTGCAAGGGTAAAGACGGATGTTTAGCTATGCACATCGGCCTGTGTAAAGGTCCATGCTTAGACCCTGAAGGATATGATACAATTGTAAATGTAGTGACTGAAGTACTGGACGGAAAGGCAGGGGCTTTGATCGATGAACTAACTAAAAAAATGGACCAATTTTCAGTGGATTTAGAATATGAAAAGGCCGCAAAACAACGTGATTTAATCCGTGCTGTTAGAATTACAACAAGTCAACATGTTGTATCAAGCAAGGTTTATCGTGATTGTGACGCAATAGGAATTGCATCAAGAGGAGACCTAGCTGCAATAGTTGTTCTTCATGCCGATGAAGGGGTTGTCAAAGGCCAGGAGGCTTGGCCAATTATTCATCGCGGAGATATTGGTGAGACTGTTTCTATGTTCGTTTCTTCACACTACCAAAATCGATGCCCTCCCAGGTTATTATTAACTCCAACACCTCTTTTTGAGGGTGCAAAAGAATGGTTGAATGGGCGTAGGCAATCTTTGGTCGAAGTTAGAACACCATCACGTGGGGATTTAGTGACTTTACAGAATCTGGCGAATCAAAATGCGGAAGCTCAATTATCAAAATTCCTTGATAAGGCTAGTGGCTCACTAGAGCAAAAAGCAGCAAATGATGCTGCCGAATTACTTGGCATGGATAAATTGAACCATATTGTGTGTTTTGATATGGCACAATTAATAGGTGAAAACAGAGTTGGGGCAAGTGTTTCTTTCCGGAATGGGAGACCTGAGAAGAAAGAATATCGCAGATATACTGTCAAAGGAGAAGCTATTGATGATTTAAGAATGATGAGTGAAGTTGTTGAACGTTGGTTGAAAAGGCAAGATGAGTGGCCTGATTTGCTATTACTAGATGGTGGAGAAACACACCTGAATACGATCCATCAAATGTTGAAAGAAAACAAGGTTGATGAGCAATTTGAACTGGCAGCGATAGCAAAGCGCGAGGAAACTCTGTTTCGATTAGACATGGAACCGATAATTCTTAATCGAAATGGAAGAGTTCTCGTTCATGCTAGAGATGAAGCACATAGATTTGTTAATACATTTCATAGAAAACAAAGGAATCGAAATAAAATCAAAGATCCTCTGCAAGATGTATTAGGATTAGGTGCTAAAAAAATGCAAACGCTCTTACGACACTTTGGAGGTAGAAAAGGAGTAGAGCACGCTAGCATCAAAGATCTGCAAACTGTCCCTGGTATCGGTAATTCCTTAGCTGAAAGAATCTTTCAAGCCATCAACCCTTGACCAGATTTAATCATTCGAATAATCCTTGAATTCTTCTAAATCTCCATGCATTCCGCTACTGTGGAATCCCTGTAAATCTGAGAATTCATTATCTCCAATACCAACTTTACTTGCTTGAGCTGTCTTAACCTGTTTCCTCTGCTTCTTCTTTCTTCGCTTTCTAATTCTTCTTCTAACCATCAAGAAAATCAGTAAAATTACAAATGTTGGATAGACCCAGAACTGTGTTACTAAATAAACCCAAGATACTTCGATTCTGAAAGAAATAGTGTCCTCAAATTCTCCGTTAGGTACAGTATAGGTTATTTTCTGTCTTCCATCAATTTCCTTAATCTCTAGATTGCCTGAAGTAGAAGTTGCATCTTTGAGAGTGATTCCTCTAGGTAAGGTGATTGATACTGGACCGCTTATCTTTGCCTCAAATTCTTCGTTAACAGAAGTGTTACCTGAGAATGTATAACTCAACTCGCCTTGCTCAGGATCTGGGTAGGTGAGGCCTTGGCCTGAAACTAAACCATTGGAAAGACTAGTTCCCATTGCTTCTGCAACATTTACCATCGGGCTAAGGAAATAACTTCTCATAGCAGTGGCCAAAAATGATACTTCAAGACTATCCATTTCTCCATTAACCATTTCACCAATGTTTCCATCGACATCCAATTCAAACTCCACCTGTGGGATTTTAACACTGAGAGTAATTGGTTCATCGTCGCCAATGGATAAATCTGGGGTTCCCAAACCATCAACTGAAGTTTTAATTTGAAATCCGCTAAGGTCTACTCTTGTAAATGGTGAGTTCTCATTTTCAGGTATTTTTTCCCCAGATTGATGAATTAAATCGGTCAAAATTTCACCTACCTCCTTCGAAAAATCAGTAAGTCCTTGATGGGTAAAACTGAAGGATAAATCTTCATCGCAGACTTCCAAGTCTTGGTCATCACTACAAACGCTGTCTGGCCCATCAAATACGAGAGGCTCGGCCATCCTACTAGCTATATCAAGTCCTAATCTGATTAAATCAGAAGGAAGTGCTTCCATATGTACTTGAGTTGAACCTGACCGATTTAGTCTATCGAGAGGAACTGAGATTCTATGAATCGAGACTTCTGCATCCAGAGCAAAATCTAGAGAAACTGATTGGCTCCACTCATTTATTCTAAACGCTGAAACATCGAAATCAATCGAACTGGTAATACATGTTCGCTCCAAAGTAGTACAGACTACTTGACCATCGGAATTCTTAATTTCATTTCTCCAATCATAAGGATCGGTACCTGCAAAAGAGATTTCTGAATCAGAATTATTCTCCAAACTATGAGTTAGAATAATGCTATTTTGCCCATCTATGGTTCGAACCCACACAGGAAGAACAATTTCCAAGGTCAATTCTGAAGGTGGTAGATTTGATGGGATTATTCCTTCTAAATATTCTGATGATAATGCGGTTTCAATGGATAGACCACTGTTCAATACACTTCTAAAATCATTTTCTGTAATTACATCTAGGAATTTAGCAATATTTTCATCCCCATTGTTTTCCTTCAAAATATCAATTAAACGCATTGAAAAGGGTTGGCTAGTAGTTCTAAGGAATACTGGATATTCTTCAGTCATAGCAGAAGGACCTTCTACACAGTAATGAATAACAACGCCTGGGTCGACTGTTTCAGAACATCCATTTGAATGTGAATAATTTAGACCCCCTGGAGTATCTAAACCATCAGATATTGCATCTGATACCCAATACATATCATTCATCTGAATCTGTTCAATTCCACCTACTGTCGATGATATTCCATCAGCGATTGATTCGACTGGAAACTGAGATGTAAACTCAGTCAAATCTACTAAACCATTGTGATAAGCAAGCCTAATACCGTCCGATGTTACAACCGGAAGAGTTGCTTTATCTGTTACGCTGAGTAAAGAAATATTCCAATCGTTCAAGATTGACTCATCTAAGTAAGCCATCTCGATAATAAAATCTAAAGTTGCGGCTGATTCGTCGGATAAATCTAATTTAATACTCAAATCTATGGCCTTACTAGAACTGTCAATACTAACAGTATTTGTAGAGGTTCTATTTTGATTAACTATAGTTACGGAAATAGGAGTTTCTAGGTTACTAGCTCCTTCGGGTGCATCTCTATAATCGACATCCCACTCACCAGCAAAATAAGATGGAGGGCCAAAACGCAGAGAGATATCGCCGCTAGGATCTACTGACTTGATGTTGGCATAATCGGGCGGTGAAAACGAGTAGTTACCCTGATGTCCCGGAAGAGTAACTAGAGAAAAATCAGTGGTTATTTCAGCACCCATAACTAGCAGTCCCTGGTAGGTTCTTTCTAAATCAAAAGATGAACTTGAATTCAAATTAAATGCACTTTCTGTGAGCGTAATATCTAGTGAGGAAGAAATACATATTGGAGGATAAAAAGCATTGTTAACCGTTTGACCTTCTGAGGAATAAACTGAGTCATCAGCAGGACTTGATGAACAAGGAATAGTGATTCCATCATTGGTTATTGAATCTACATAATCGGTTGATAGAATAGTTGTGTCTCCAAATCCAGACTCAAGTGAATTCTCTAGAGCTTCGCTAACCTCTAAAATTAATTTATTACTAACGTTAGTTCCCATTCCGGGCGGTTGTTCGTCGAAATAATTTCTGATTAGGTCGGCAGGTGCCCCATCCTTAGAATCTAATCCATCGGCGGCTAGAGCTGCCTCGATTGCACCTCCGTCATTAAGTCCTAGAGCGGATCTATCAAACTCATGAATTGCCCAAGTTAAATCAAGACGGATTTTTGATGTGTCTAGTAACTTAAAATCATAAGTTCCATTCACCCAGTCTTGTTGGTCTGGAGTTTCATCATGTGCTGAATTATAGTCATCACATGCGCCGCCTAAGTTAGAGCAGCTTGTCATTCCACTAGCACTTGCAAATGGTGCAAAAATCTGTAAAAGAAGAACAGATTGTATAAGTAAAATCATCAATTTCGAACTTTTTTGACTTGTGATTTTGTTCACCGTCATGGACGGCCTATGAGAGAGACATTCAAAGCAATTACCCTCGTGAGCGTTATATGAGCGATGTTGACAACTCCATTAAAGAAACAATGGTGATTTTGGCTCCTCTAAAAAAATCAGATGAAATAAAATCGATATTGCTTGAAAAAAAATTATACCGCCAATCGCTTAAACCTAGAAGATTTTCTGATAAGTTAGCAATGCCAATTATCGATGATTATGGAAATATATTTGATGAATTATGTAATCTGTTTCCCGAATTTTCAAGCGAATTCGAAATATCCAGAGAAAATTTAGAAAAAAATAAATTATCAATTTCTCCAGCTAAGTTAATGAAAGAAAAAATAAAAATTTGGTTGCAGGATAATAATTTTCAGACAAATGAATTACTAAAAAAAATCCCTTCTAAATGGGAACTTTTAGGGAATCTAGCTCTACTACCGTCTTCTTCCTTCATGGATGATGAATGGCAAGACGTATTGTCTAAATGTAAAAGCAGGCAAATTGATAATTTATGGAAATCAGTTTGTCAGTCACTGAAGGTGGAAAAATTAGGCCGCCAGCAGCCTATTTCGAAGGATATTATTAGATCCTCACAAGTTGAGATGTTATATGGAGATGAAGGCTGGGTTGAATTAATTGATCATGGAGTTCACTTTGGCTTCGATGCAACAAAAGTTATGTATTCCTCTGGTAATGTCACTGAGAGGCATAGAATAGGAAATATCGAAATGACAGGTGAAGTGGTTGTTGATGCATTCGCTGGTATTGGGTACTATACTTTGCCAATGCTTGTTAGAAGTAAAGCAAGACATGTTCATGCATGTGAAATAAATCCTAATTCAATTAATGCGCTTATCTGGGGTGCGGAAAAAAACTGCGTTGAGGATAGAATAACAATACATGAAGGAGACAATAAATTGAGCTTGCCAAAACTTGAAGGAATTGCTGATCGATGTCATTTAGGCTTACTTCCTTCTTCGGAGGGTGCCTGGTTTGATGCTTTGAAATGCCTAAAAAAAGAAGGTGGATGGATCCATATTCACATGAATGTCCCGGAAGAAAACATCAATTCATGGACTGAAGAAACAGTTTCTAAGTTAGAAGAAATGGCGAAACTGATTAATAAAAATTGGAGATTTACTGTCTCAAATTTAGAGAAAGTAAAATGGTATGCACCTTATATTAGGCATGTTGTTCTTGACATTGAGATAAGATGACTTAGCCAAAAGACCCAGGTGGAGGGGGGCCTGAGGGTTTAGAATCAGCGGTTTTTTCACCCAGTTTCTCAAGCATGGCTTCGTCATCATATAACTCCCATTTCTCATTTTCATTTTTATTCGAATTTTTCTTGAATAATAAAATAACAACTGAAATTACTACTAAGAAGAAAATTATCCTCACAAATAAATCAAACCATGAATCCATATTTGCATTATCTGGAAATGGGTCGTAATAGTTGGCAATCCCGTCACCATCATCATCATATTTGGCTTTAGAATCATTGGGGAATATATCTGCATTATCGCCTAATCCATCGCCGTCAGAATCATTCCATTCCGAACGATCATCGGGGAAAACGTCAGTATTATCTCCAATCCCATCAACATCCCTGTCATAACATTCTGCAGGGTCATATGGCCAAACATCGATATTGTCGCCGCACCCATCTTGGTCAGAATCGAACCATTCTGTTGAATCATTTGGAAATGCGTCGGAATTATCTCCGACAGTATCTCCGTCTGTATCGTTCCACTCTAATGGGTCACTAGGAAATGAATCTCGATTATCTCCGTATGTATCATTGTCTAAATCAGCCCAATCAGTTGAGTCATTAGGGAATAAATCGGTATTATCACCTACTCCGTCGCCATCATAATCGGACCAATCATCTGGATCGTTTGGAAACAAGTCTGTTTCATCAGAATACCCGTCTCCATCTCGATCTGGACAACCTAAAGGTGAATATGAGTAACCAAGAACCTTAGGGCAAGCATCTCTATTATCTCCAAATCCATCACCATCAGTATCTATCCACTCGGTAAAATCATCTGGAAATGCATCCGTATTATCTCCATATCCATCATTGTCTGAATCAAGGCATTCTGAGGAATCTGAAGGGAAGTCATCTGAATTATCACCGCAGCCATCTCCATCACTATCATACCATTCAAGCGGGTCCAGTGGAAATTTATCTATTCCATCAATAAATCCATCATCATCTGTATCTTCATCAAGAGGATCGCTACCAATATCACCTTCATCGAGATTGGGTAATTGATCACCATCCATATCTGAGTCTTCAATGTCCCTACACCCGTCTGAGTCGAAGTCGTTGTTATGAACCCCGATTAACCCTTTAGGACAATTATCCTCGAGATCAGGAACTAAATCATTGTCATCATCAACATCAACATCATCAGTACATCCATCTGAGTCATGATCATTCAATAGCTCACTAAATGGACAAGGGTCAATAGCGTCATTTAGTCCGTCTCCATCACTATCTCTCTGCTCAGCCGAGCAACCATTACCGTCAACAATTGAATCGATTGCTGTAGATGGACAAATATCGTTTCCATTTACAACGCCATCCTGATCATCGTCTAATTGTTCCCAAGAGCAACCTGATATATCTACTGATTTACCCTGTTCTGTCCATGGGCATAAATCATAATCATCAATTACGCCATCGCCATCAGTCTCTGCATATCCAATAGATTGGATTGCAAAATATGATATGAATTTGTGCATAACTCTAGTTGGATGAGCCTTGTCAAAGAAAAGATACTCATCGGGATTAGATACTAAACTCGAGGAACTATCACAAATAGGCAAAGGTAGTAATGTTCCAGAATCAGGGCATGCAGATTCTTGCGTATTTGTAATGCCTAATGCAAAACTATTATTCACAATATCATTGAATAGAGACCATGCATCAATGAAATGAATCACTAGATTTAGTTCGGTTGATATATTGTTTATCAGTGAAAATAGCTTTTGATTGTAGGAAACTACTTCTGCAGCAATTGAATTTTGTTGATTCTGGCTCCTACTAAGTATTTCAGGAGTTTTTTCAAGCGGCGGTAAATTGGGCATTATGAATTCGGTTGCTCCAGCGCTTGCTAACTGCCGAATATGTGCCTCCATATTTGCTACAATCGTATTAGAATTGGCAGTACCGTAAAGAAAATCATTCCCGCCTGCCCATAAACTAACCACATTATTAGCAGGTATGGAGGATTGTACATTCGCAAGATAATTCGAAATCTGTGTGCCTACATTTGGAAGTAGAACATAAGAGAACCCTGCCCCAGTTTGCGAACCTCCAAAAGCTCGGTTATCGCCAGATTCTACTCCTGAACCAATTGTAGTTGTCAAGCCGTACGATTGAGAAACATACTCAATCCAAACCTGCCCGTTTGAAAATCTGCCTTGCCAGTAAGGTGGTACATCTGGAACATCTAATACCGAATTTTTGGCATTTCCCATATCACTTAAAGAGTCGCCAAAAACAAGTAGATTATTGATCTGTGGCATTTTTGAATTTTGAAAAACCATAAAAGAATAGCCACTATTTCCAATTATTGAACTCGATGAATCAACGATTTCAACAGAGAAAAAGTAAAAATTTTGCCCATTGAAAAAATGCTTGAAACTTATTTCAAATTCTGTCATGGTTCCAGTTGCTTGAAAAACATAAGTCCCATTGGATACAACCACGTCATTATAATCCTTAACCTGCCAATTTGCGAATAAATCTTTACCGAAAGGAGCATTGGATAGTTTAACAATTATAGAAACTGTTTCATTAGAAAACCAGTCATATTTTTCTGTGCTAAGCTCCACATTTGGTGAGTTAGGTTGTGCATCAACAGTTGGTACAAAAACCTGTAACAAAAGTAGCAACACAAGAATAGATGCTGCCTTTCGCATAGTATGGCTAAAATATCAAACTTGAAAGCACTTTTTATAAATCGTAATTAATCTGAATCTTCTTGAAAAATTACTACATCAGTCTGTTTGGTAAATGGATCGTCTTCCTCATCAAATAATATTGCATCCAAAACTAATTCTGTTTCATCATCAAGAGTCTTGGGTGGATCGATTTGAGTGATGTAAACTAGTGTTCCAAAAATTAGTATTGAAACGACGAATGTTATTGAAATCAACATTTTAGTATCAAAATCACTAATTGTATTATACGTCTGGGCTTCATAGTCTCCGGAATTAATATTTCCATACGGGTCTGAAACACCAATCATTCGCATTGAATCAATATGGACTTCTCTAATCGGACGACCTAGTAAATCAGGCCCTGGATTTTGAACTCCTTGGTCACTCAACGGATTAGTCGCTGTTGGAGTATTGGCAATTTCTCGAACAAATGTCATGCCATCTCTAACAATGCCGAAAACTGCATAACCTCCATCGTCCCTATTTTCAGGGTCCAAACCATGTTGTTCAGTATCTGTGATATACCATTGAGAATCTCCAGAATCTTGTTCTGCACCTCTAGCCATGCCCATAGCACCGTCGACATGTGACAAGTTCTCATCATGCTCTAGTGGGATTGTTTCACCGGTACCACCACTGCTGCACTGGGGAGAAGTAAGTGGATAAGCTCCTTCGGTTTTACATTCAGGATCGCCAGATTGAATAACGAAGTCGTCAACTACTCTATGAAAGAATATACCATCATACAAACCAATTTCAACGTGCTCGATAATATTGCTAGTAGTTATAGGAGCCCACTGCTCAAATAATTCAATCACTATACTCCCTTGATATTCATCAGATGTTAAAGATCTATAATATGTAACCTCTATCAGTAAAATTGCATTACCTTCAAAACTTTCCTTCATCGGTGTTTCTTCTTCAACTGGACCATCTGTCCAAGTTTCAGGATCTATTCCAATCGACCTCCACTCAGGTTGCTGCTGCTGTGCTAAACTTGATGGCAACAGTGCAGAAAAAAGAAAAATAAGGACAATTGTCGTTAGGAATCGTCCTCGCATGACGCGCTGAGTAGTTTCACATCAATGAATTATGTGTAAGAAAGCGTCATGCTCATGATGGAGAAATGATTGGTCTGTTCATGGCAGACGGTGAATCGTTCATAGAAGGCGAGATACTTGTCGCCGATATTGTACCAACAAATTCATCTAGAAGGGAATTAAATCTATCAGCATTATCGACTATTGCCGTTTCTGTTGTATTCTTGTTACTAGCAGTTAGTTTTGGAGAAGCAATTGTTGGTAGTTTGAATGAGGAACTTGAAGAATATGAATGGTGGGAGACTCCCCTACATCTACGTCATACTATGGAGTTACCAATGAATGATACAAGAGCAAAACTTCCTGTAGAAGGAATTTACAATGCAACAGAATATACTGAACATTTCATTGAAGTTGATCTTCCAGCGAGTGAACAAGACGCCGGCTTCCCTGAACCTGCTGTAATGCATGTTGCTCTTTGGTTGCCAGATGTTGAGCCAGGGACAAAAATTCCCGTAATCATGACAATTCATCCATACTATGACTTTGGTGGAGAAGGCATCGTAGGAGAAGATTCTAACCCGAATACAGTCCCTGATGGTGGAGTTGGAAAGTGGGTATATGATACGTTTGTACCACATGGATATGCTCTAGCCCAAGCATCAACCTTTGGAACTGGACAATCAACACACTGCCAAGATGTTAAAGGACTTGGAGAGCAAACCGGAATTCAAGCTGTAGTAGAGTGGTTGGGCGAACAAAATTGGTCGAACGGTAATGTTGGACTAATGGGTAAATCATATGCTGGAACAACTAATTGGGAAGCTGCTCAACAACCCTCAGAATATCTCAAAACGATTGTGCCTATTTCTGGCTCAATAGGTGTCCAAGAAATGTTCTATCGCAATGGTTCTTCCGAAAGTAGAGCAATGCTTTATGATGCACTGTATGAAGGTGCTACAGCAGACCTTGGTACCGACGATATGCGAATGTGTACTGACGACCTAATCGGGCCGCTAAACCCATTTTCTACATGGGCAGGGGCAGAATATGGTGGCGCAAAATGGAATGACTACTGGGATGAAAGAAGACATCTCCCCGATGTTCTGGCAAATTATCGTGGTAGCGTATATCTTGTTTGGGGATTACAGGATTGGAATGTTGATCCTTATCACGCCTTCCCGACTTATCAAATGATGATCGACGCTGGAATTAATGCTAGAGCAATCGCTGGCCAATGGGCACATAATTATCCTGACCAACCGGTAGTACACAATGGATTAGAATCTGGCTATGGCAAAGAAGCCTTTCCTAATATGACTCGTATGGATTGGGCTGTGGAATTGTTCCAATGGTTCAACTACTACCTCAAAGACATAGGCGAAGAGCCTGAACCAATGGTACAAATTCAAACCAATTACGGTAAATGGCATGTTGAGGAAACCTGGCCTCCTGAGGATATGACTTGGCTACTTCAAGACATTTCAAGCGAATGGAATGGTGCTAGTGGAACTGTAAATGGACTGGGTTCTTCAGTTACAATAACTAGCGAAATTTTTGAAGATGAAACTCATGTTTCCGGACTACCAACACTTCACTTAGACGTTTCAACACAAGCCTGTCAGGGAGGACAAATTTTTGCTACAATGTATGACGATACTGCAAATCTCAGACTTGGCCATGCCACTATGGATATTCGATACCGCGATGGTGGTTACGACGCTAAAGCCACCGCTCCATTTAGTCAATATACCATGCTAATGGAATTTAATCCCCTAGACATCGTTATTCCTGCTGGACACTCTCTAAGAATAGAACTAACAGAAACTGGCGAGGACTATTTGTCAAGTCCGTGTTCTACAAATCCAGCAGGTGGACTAACGATAAATGGTGGCATGATTGGTCTGCCAATTATCGACCGCCCACCAACACATGAGGCTTGGTTTGAAGTACCTCCATGGTGGGAACATCAGACAATTTCTGAATAATCAGTCATTTAGACAGGATTATATGGTATACTAGCGACGGGAGTTTATGCACCCAGTAGGTAAAATTTTCATGGCAATCGGCATTCTAATCGCAGTAGGTGGCGGAGTGATGATGGCAATCGGCGGTAGTAATATCGATGATTCCGGTGAATGGGATGTCATGGAAAAGAGCGTATGGAACGGTCAATCTGGAACATTTAATTTCGAAGGTGATGGAGATTACCTAGTAATGGTTAGGGATACAGTTAGATGTGATTCATTTGAACTAACAATAACCAATACTACTTCTGGCGATGAAGAGTTTTATGACCCTGATGAATGTACTGAAGATGGTACTAAACCAAAGGGGCATGAAGACGACCCCGAAGGATGGCATGATATGGGAAGCACATTTTTTGTGTCAAATGGAGAACATGAAATTAATGCTAGTCATCAAATTTACTTAGTCCCTCTCTGGGAAGTTGTTGGAGAAGAATTAGGCGAAGCAGTCGGCGGATTCTTACAAGGTCTTGGCGGTACAATGTTGCTATGTTGTGGTGGTGTAGTCACAATCTTTGGACTAATTCTCGGCTTACTTGCAAATAATGAACAGAAAGTGATTATTCAAGGTGGAGCTATGCCAATGGGTGGCCAAATGGTTCAGGGCGGACAAATGACGCAGACTACAATGCAACAACCTGTCTATCAGCAAGTTGCTCAAACCCCCGTTCAGCCTCAGACAACAATGCAGCAACCTGCAGAACAATCTGTATGGGAACAAAAATCACCTGAAAATCCATTTTGATTTATTTTGGGATTTGCTTATTTTTCTTTAAGCAATTTTGTTATGTCGGTTTTAATTCCGTCAATGTCCCAATTAGTATCATCCCAACGTACTCTTTGATATCCGTCGCTATCTACAATTACTATCCCATTAGTATGATCAATTGAATAGTATACTGTATGACCGCGTCCGCTAATGCTTGTACTGTTTTCGGATTCTGTAAGAACTATTCCAATTTCAAAATCAGTCCATATTTTTTCAATCTCTGAAAGATTTTCGTCGTTTAGAAATTCAACAGATAAATGTGGCCATGTTGCGTTGAAGTAGTCCTTGTAATCACTAATTAATTCCCAGGAATCTCTCCAAGGGTCAACTGTGATGGAAATAATGCTGATATTAGTGCCAATGTCTGATTCAAATTCATCGTGAATTTGTTTCAAATCACCAGTGAAAATTGGACAGTTGTTAGGACAATTAGTATAAAAAAAATTTACAATCACTATTTTCCCATCTAGGGTTTGTGAATTAAAATAATCTCCATTTGAGTCAGTCAAATTAAATTCAGAGAATGAAATGTTTGAATTAATATCTTTACCGGCAAAAATATCTTTTTCTATAGATGAAAGACAACCACTACTAAAAATCATTAAAATAATGCAAAATAGCGAAAATTTCAATTTCATGAGTTCAACTCTTTCTTCTTCTGACGAGTGTTAGAGAAATGATGACAAGCCAAACCAAAGTTATGTCCCAAAATATTCCTAACAGATTAGGAGTATCAGAATTTTCATTCAATAACTCCGGCATATGTGAATAAATTACTTGAGTAGAAAAACCGCCTGGGCCTCCTCCACCTCCGCCAGAGTTAGCATTACTCATATCAGCAACTCCATGATAGCACAATAGGAAATAGGGGAAACCTATCATTGGAACTGTATTGCCATCAGTATCGACAACCGTTTTTGACGAGCCACTGAGTGGTGTAGAAACATAGTAGTATGTTCCTTCAGGAAATTCTGGTGTTGCCCCAAATCTTCCATTGCATTGGTCTAAATCGCCCAAACCAGCAATATAATTCCAGTCATCAATTCCATTATATCCTTGGTCGCCTCCATCAGAAATTCTCTCAACCTCATAAGATGATTTCAATGGAATTACTTGTCCATTATCGTTCCAGCCATACATTCCATAAATTGGATAACCATCAAATGCCCATCCGATAATTGGAGAGTGTTGAGTTGAATCGAGATCTGTGTAATCATAATTTACTATTGTTTCACCGTTCGGGTCATCCCAAAATTGGCACATTGCATCATAGTGGTAATGTACGCCACCGGGTCCATTATGGGCTCCGCAATAACCGAGATCGATTGGTTGTCGGTCTTCATCAAAGTAAAGGAATTCGAGTGCAACAGCATCGCCGCCTGGACCTTCTTCAGGACCAAATATAGGGACTCCATTTACCGCAACCGCAACTGCGCCTCTGTCTGGAGCACACTCGTATGCACCATTGGCTGCTGGACAATTTGCTGAATTATGGCCTCCAGAGGTATCTTCGGTTGGGTTTAGTGGGATTGTCCAATCCATATTTTGCTCATCTGCGTTTGCAGCATATGCTGATAACCAGTTATGATTAGGAATTGCGTTAGAAGTTACTAGCATGTTATTCGAATTAGTAGTAACTGATACATCGCATTGGAACCATGGTCCGGAGCCTCCACCTCCGCCAGATTGGCCTGCACCTCGGCTGTTCGAAGTGTAAGAATTACCTTCTCCATTCAAATCTTTAACCCATGGGCCTTGACTATTTTGGCATAGCCATGAGTCGGATTTCTCAAATGTCTGTAATCCTTCTAAGATGAAATCTAATATTGTATCGAATGTGGCATCGCTCTGATAAGGTAGATGATGGTCTGCTGTACTACTATGAACATCTAGTGAATTACTGAATTTATTTGCTAAGGCAGGTGCCATGCCTTTGAATGCATCATCATTCTCACCAGAAAATACCATTGCAGGAATATCAAATGGTGCTACTGCATCTATAGTATCTATCAAACCTTCATGGGTCGTTGGAAGATATCCATTGTACATCAGAGCACGATTGAATGTTTTATCAGTGTTCGCTAGATATACAGGTATCATTGCAGCACCTTGCGAGTAACCTAAAATTGCATAAAATGGACCGTTATCTTCAACCATTTGGTCAAGATATGATATTGAGAGATCTGCCCAATTAGGGTCTGTTGTAGGTTCTCCTTTGCCACCTGGCGGATCTTTAATCCAGACGTTGTTATTCTCAGGAGTGCTAGCAAATATGAAGTCGAACCCAGGTAAAGCATCCATCAAGTCTTGGGTTCCTTGTTGATTCCTTAAGCCATTAGCTGTTTCTCCACCACCATGTAGAGCTAGGATCTTAGGACGTGTAATTGGTTCTGGTTCTTCTTTCTGAGAGTCCGAACATCCAACGTCATCTACTTGTTCACCAAAAGGAGTATTCGGACACTGGTCTAAATTATTAGATACTCCGTCATTATCACTATCAATTTGAGAACTAGAACATCCAGATGGATTTACTGATTCACCAATTGGCGTACCTGGGCAATAATCTTGGCTATTCACAACTCCATCTGAGTCATCATCTAATTGTGAATTCGAGCAACCATTGTTGTTAACAGATTCTCCTTTAGGAGTGTCTGGACAGAGATCATCACTGTTCATAACCCCGTCTAAATCATCATCTATTTGAGAATCTGAGCATCCTGTAGAGTAAACTGGTTCGCCAGTTGGAGTCTCGTCGCATAAATCTTCATCATCTAATATTCCGTCAGAATCCGAATCTCCAGCAGGTTTAGGAGGTACTGGTAATATAACTTCAATCATAGAATTGGACGGAGAAAACAATCCGCATGTTGCAAAAATTGTCCCATTTCCATTAACAATATCTGTATCCATTTCCATAGAGTAATATCCGGTAGAGTCATTTTTTATTCCAACAATATCTAGTGTTGGGCTTTGATACTTTGGCCTATATTCAACACTACATGTTTCAGGGAATTGATGAATTAGGATTACGCTCAAATATCCCATAGATGAATTATCTGAGGGTTCATCCCACAGGAAAGCAATTTTCACAGTCTCTTCTTTTGGAGCGATGATATTTATTTCGGTAACTGATAATTCGCTTCTCTGTCCAGATTCATCGGTAACTGATGATTTGACATACCATTTTCCAGGTTCGGAAAATGGGACTTCAGCCTCCCAAGTTCCCTCTGAAGAGACCGAAATATCGCTTACTTCGAATAGTTTTGACAAGTTAATGTGAAAGATTTCAACGCTAACCTTGGAAGTTACAGCAGATTCATCGGTTACAAATCCATTTAGAGTGACGTTTTCGCCGTCCCAGTTTTTAGAATAGTTACCAATCATTATTTTTGGAGCTAAATTCACCTGAGTATCTGTGTTAATTTCATCTGAATTATCATTTTCTGAATCAACGTTCTCTTCAGTATTTATTAAAATTGTGAAAAAACCACCACTGATTAAAATTGCGACTAATAGTCCTGCCAAAAAGGAGGTTTTTCCATCCATAAAGTTACTAGAATGTTAGAGCATATAATATCTCGTCAGTCATGATTTGCTTCAAGAATATCAGTTTTTGATTCCCAAGTTGATAATAATCCCAATAAGAATCCAAATGGTGCAACCATCATTGATAGAATTAGTATTGGTGTCGATATATAGATCGGTCTATCTAAATCGACCATTCTTTTCCAGATGTATCTTCCAGCAAGTAGATCAAATGCAAGGAAATGTAACCAACCAATAATTATCACATCATCATCTTGAAAGAAATCAATTACCAATTGTGGTGTTGGCATTTCGCTACCTAAAGTGATAAAGATATCAGGTAAATTTGGTATTACTAAAATTGTATATGGAATCAATAATGGCAGAATACAAATTCGAATATCGCTCATTGCTTTTGCTGTTATTTCGTGTTTAGGTAAAAACCACATTAAGCCCCAAAAAGGTATAATCCATATCGATGAAATCCAAAACATAATCTCTGTTATTTCCATTACTCTTCCTCTCCTAAATATCTCTTCGAATCACGCTTCAAAAACGGCGTATAAAACGCTGGTAGAAGTATTAGACTTGAAAGTAATGCAAGAGTTATTGCCACTACAAATGCCTGACCAAACAATCTCAACGGTAAGAGCGCTGATAGGTTAAGAACCGCAAATCCACCTGCTGTAGTTAACGCTGCACCAAACATTGCTCGGCCAGTTGTCGCAGAGGTGTTTTCAACCCAAACCTGCTGTCCAGCAGAGGGATTATGTTGTACTTCTTCTTCTAATCTAACTGTATAATGAACAGCGTAATCAACACCTAAACCTAGAGATAGCGCGCCAATTGTAACTGTTTGAGGATTAATCTGATATCCGGTGAATCCCATAATCCCGTATACCCATCCAACTACCATCATCAAGGGAATCCAAGATACAAATCCCCTTGCAAAACCTTGTTGAATATTTTTCTGCCTCACGCTATGAATAGATACTAGCATTGCTAAAATTACTATTGCAACAATTGCAGTTGATTGGATAGATGAGGCTGCAACATCTGAAGTGGTTTGAGCATTAATCAAACTTCTTCCGCTTAATCTTAATTCTCCTTCATCTGTTAAATTCAACTCAGTGCTCTCAAGTAAATCATTTATTCTGGCATCTAAATCAACCGTTGCCTGCCAATCGAGAGTATTCGCTTGGAACGAGATTAATGTCTGTTGACCGTTAGAATGCAGAATACTACTGCTCAAATCTCTTCCTGTTTGATTGTTTAGCAACCATTCTTTAAGTGAATCCCAACTACTCTGATTATCGTTGTTGATTCCATTCATTAATTCATCAAGATATTGCTCTTGAATACGCGATTCATCTAAAACATTCCAAAGCCCACTTGGAATTCCATTTACATCCGGACTTGCGGTAATGGCCTGCATAGTAGTATTCCAAGACTCACGTCCGTCCTTCGATATAATGTCACCATCGTAGACAATATACAACGGTGAACGGCTGCTTTGGAAATCATCTGACAACATTATGAAATCAGCCACAACCTCGATACTGGGGTCAAACTGCTCTCTTTGTTCAAATCCCACCTCAAGTTCCTGGAAACCAAAGTACATTGGCATCAACAATAATACCGCAATCACTCCAACCTTCAGGGGTTGTGTGGAAAGAGTCCCTAAACCTCTCGCAATTGGACCTACCTCTATCTTGCTCGCTTTATCTAATTTCAATTTTTTAGGTGGAATTAGAGTCATTAACGCAGGTAGTGCAGTGATACTCAAAAGATAAATGAAAAACAATCCAATAGCAATAACAGTACCAAATACCTGCAGGAAGGATAATGCAGAAAATCTAAACGAAAGGAAACCAACCATATCAGTAAATATGGCGATCAATAAAGCGATAGATGTAAAGATTGTTCCTCTTTTTATAGCGGTATTTCTAGCTTCTCTTGAAAAGTCACGGATTGTTTCTCTGGAAATTTTATCTTTTGAATCTGCTACTTTCAATTCTTCTCTGATCCTCAATACTACGTGTAAACCATAATCAACGCCTATTGCTAATAATAAAACTGGAATAGAGTTCATCGCAGCATTGAATGTCATATTAATTCCAAAATATTGTAACCAACCTGAAAGACCATAGGTTGCTGCTATGGCAAAAATTGTCAATACCATAACGTATGCTGTTTCTCTTACGCTACGGAAATTAAACCACAAAATAATCGATAATAGCATAAATGCTGACCCTGTTAATATGCCAATTTCTTTGCCTAAAGTTTCAGTAGAGCCAACACCAAACTGAGAAAAGGAAAATGTTCTAAGTTCTTCATCACCGGTGGTTTGTTTCAAATCTGCGCGAAGAGATTCTGACCAATCATTAATCAATTTCTCTACTTTACCAAATTCACTAGATTTGTATCCGTAGACTACCGGATCTGAACTTACTGCTAAGGTAGTAATAACCGGGCCCGACATGTTCCAAGGATCATTGCGCTCTTCTACAGGTATGTTAGATAAGATAATGCTCCTATAATCGATTGATTGCTGTCCATTCAAACCGTATAGATCTCCGATCATACTTTCCAGTCTTTCTCCCATCACTTCTTTTTGTTCTGCGCTCTTTGGAGAATTAAATCCAAAAAGAGAAAACGTTTTCCAAATTGTTTCATCTAATGCTTCTGTTAGATTTACTCCATCGTCCAGTCTTTGTAACCACTGTCCTGGCTGGCTAGGTTGCCATTCAAGCAATCTTTGGGCTGTTACTGGCTCTATTTTTGGAATTAATTTGGCTTTTTCTTCTAGATTATCGAGAGAGGAATTGAATGTTGAATCATTCGAATTTCTAACCTGTTCAATTGCCCCCTCTAATTGATTTAGCCAATATTGAGCATTGACTGGATCTTGTATATTCTGCCATTGAATCGCATAACTAGCCATTCCAAAATTCGGTTGTGAACCAAAAATAGGATATTGGTATTCAAGGAAATTTGAATCATTGAGCAGCATTGCTTCGCTCAGTGCCAGTTGTTTCCAAGTATCTTCAAGTAATAATTCTCCTTCGTCCAAATCATCAATCACTCGAATGAAATCTACTGATGCTTGATATTCATCCTCGATTTCATTAAGCAATGTCACTGTCTCATTGTCCGGGAAAAATCCATCCTCACTATTATCAAACACCAGCTGACTAGCACCTGATGATAATGCAAATAATGCTATGAGGACAATCACAAGAGTCTTACCAGGTTTCTCTACACTCTTGGTAGTCAGTAAAAAAAATGGATTTCTCACAATTTAACGTCATAATTTAGTGCTTATAGTAATGTGCTATATGCCTAAGAGTTTTACAATGATTATTAGGAATAATTTATTCGCTAAGGTAAAAAATACAACCATATAAACTAATTAGTTTAGGATATATCATGGCAGATATATTCGGCTATGGTGAGAAAGACCAACATTTCATCACCTATAGTTTAGTTATTATAATGTCGATTTTTTGCTTAATTTTCATAAATTTATTTGATGTTATTTCAATCTTGGATGATCGTGTTATCTCTCTTGAATCGCAATTTATTACTGATGAAATTTTAACAATCTTTAGAACATCATGCACAATTTTAGCATTCTATACTATTTTTGTGTTAATGATTTTCGATAAAGTAGGTGGTAATATGCACCCGTTATTTCATAATGAAAGAATTATAAAAAATCATAAAACCATGGGTCTAGAAAGGATGGTCCCGTTTAGCAGCTGGAATCTAATAATCTTCGGGCTTTATTTCATCTCGGTTTCAGCATTGGGATGGTTTGATTTATTTAACTTGGATTCATCTAAGTTTCTACATTTTTCCTCTGGAATATTGTTGTCAATGTCACTTGGAATGTCAATGCTAACTGCAACAGTAGTGACTTATGTCATAATTCCTAATGAGGTTAATTCCGACAGGGACTATAACCACCTTTTCAAAACGCACGAAATGGTAATGCATAACTGGACAGTGATTTTAATTTCAATTGACGTTGTTTTGTCTCAACCTGATCTAGATTGGCAGTTAGCTATATTTGGATTAGTCATCGGAATTATATACACAACCTTTGCTTACCTTTTCGCCTTATTTGGAGGAGGATATTATGTATACTCATTTATCGATCCTAGAATTAAATACGGACCAATAATCATGATGATACTTGCATTAGCAATATCATTATTCTATGTACTGATATGGCTTATTTCACTGCTAATTCACTACAACTTATTGATTGGTATCACTATTTACATATTGTGGAATTACTCAGTTGTATTGTTCAAAAAACCAATGAGAGAAACTCAATCATCGTCGTGAGGTTCCCAATCCTCTTCACCCTCAAGTCGGTACCACCAATAGCCATCTTCATCTTCAAACCATTCTGTCCCATCTTCGTCGATAGAATATCCTTCGGGTAGTTCTTCTTCGGCATTGGGGTCCTCCATTCCAGTTTCTTCTGAAATAGATTTCTTAAGATTCCTAACGTCTTCATCTGCATCTACGAAAACTCGGTTAACTGCTCCTAGATTTGCTGAATGGTCGCCATCTCTCACTGCTTGATCGGATTCTTCCAAAAACTCTTGAGTCATTTTTTCACGAAACTCTCGGAATTCATCTCTTCCATAGCTTCCTGTAAACTCATTACCTTTAGATTTCATCAATTGGTCCAAATTCTGCCTCTTACCCAAGTTAAGTTCTGGAGCCTCAGGGCTATCACCCATGTAGAAAGAATCTTCATCTTTTGATACCTTTCCGAAGATGCGGTTTTGAGGGTCGACATCTTCAATTGCTTCAATGATTAAATCGTGCTCTTCCTCATCGATTTTCTCTTCCTCGAAGCTTTGACCTGTTATTTTAACTAATTTGACTAGATTTCTAGCTAAAACTCTCTCACTTTCATTAGTGTCAACTAATTTGTCTACTTGTTTAATCAGTCGTTCGTAAGGACTACCCGTTATGGCTCCAAAGATTCGACCGATTCGACCTTTCTTCTTCGCCATGCCTAACGGAACAGTTAGAATAATATCAAATTAATCATTCAAATTACATACTTTTCATGAGTAAGAAACACTTGGGAAGGTTGAGTGGGATGATAGAACAGTGGCTAGAAGAACTGATGTCATCGTATAATTTAGATTCATTTGAAGCTAAAAATTCCTACACTGCTCAGATTCATTTGCGTGGCAATTTATTTCAAAAACTAATATGGTGGGCACTCAAATCTCTACCTGATGAAATTCTAATTGGAATGGACGTTGACCCAAATTCACCTCATAACCAAGAGGTAGAAGAATTCTTCAGAAGTGAGCAAAATGTTGACGGATTATTTCAGAGTCAGGGTTACTGTATCAGTGAAGCGCATATAGTTAACAGAGGTAACTCCTTTTCAGTACACCACTTGCCTGAAGATTGGACTGATGACATTTTTTCTTCAAGTCGTGGGTCTAGGGCAGGTAGATTCACACATTGGCTTCACACTCATCCAAACGCGCCCGCAATTCCTAGTGAAGCCGATGCTGATGCGGCTCAAGAAACGCAAGGAGTAGACATGATTCTAGGCTTAAGATTCTCTCCTGAAGGCCCCCTTCCTTGGTTTGACGCTGTTGAAGGGGTTAGGAGAATACTAGGTGATGAAGCAAAACCAATTAAGTCTGAGAAACCAAAAAGAAGATGGTTTGGTTCGAATAAAGATTTACAGGTAATTGGAATTGCACCAAGTGGTCATAAAATCCACGAAATTCAATTAATAGCATTCCACAAAAGTGGCTTGGCTGTAAATGTAATTCTAATTGATGATGATGGTTTTCCTTATGGATGGGAAAAAATAAAATCGATTCATACAAGTAATTCATGAATCTTGTTAATCCTCTCTGGGTTAATCCCTAAATCTCCCCAACCGAGCCTAGATTCAGAGTGAATTTCAATAACACATCCTTCGTCATTGCCACTAATTTGAATTACTACATCATCAGGAAAATTCCAAAAACTTGTTTTCTCTACGAAGTGAACATAGTAGTTTATTCCATTACCATTTTCAATCAAAATTTTACCGTTGTTGTCCTCGATATAATTTGAAATTATTACCCACGCTTGTGAGGAATTAATGTCAATTTGTGTTGGTAGTGAGTTATTGATTCGGTAGTTCTCCCCCCCACCCAGATGAGCACAGTTACCGCTATTGCTTTCACAAATAGGCATGGATTCAATTTCTTGGTCACTAGCAATAACAAAAATTACTGCTTGCGAAAATAACCAAGGTGAGATTAATACCCCAATTAATAATAAAACCTTAACTGGATTTGATGCGTTTGAAAGAGACATCCGCATGGAGCAATCAGGATGTTATATATTAAAAAATAGAGTTTCCAGACTTTTACAATCTAATCCATTTAGAATCTTCATATTGATAGATAATTGGTACTCCTGTTGGCACTTCTAAGGATAGAACCTCTTCTCTAGATAAATTTTCTAAATCCATGATTATACTTCTAAGCGAATTACCATGGGCGGCAATAAAGATATTTTTTCCCGATTTGAGTTTTGGTAATATTTCCGATTGAAGATAGGGTAATGTCCTCTGTGCAGTCAATTCAAGAGATTCACCATTTGGAGGAGGGACATCATATGAACGACGCCAGATATGTACCTGTTCTGCTCCATATTTTTCTCTGGTAGAATCTTTATTCAAACCCTGTAGATCGCCATACATTCTTTCATTCAATTGCCAAGATACGTGTACTGGTAGAATGTTTTGTTCTCCCTGTTCAGCATTTACTTGTGACCAATTAATCATTTTTTCTTCATTTTCTGAAACATTCTTAATCCCATTTTTAGGCACAGGATATTGGAAAACTGGAGTTTTATCACTATTGTGCTGCGATAAAGCAAGCATTGCCGTCATTTGAGCACGAATAAGTGTAGATACATAGACCTCATCAATTGGTATATCAGCAATCTCTCGCCCTCCCTGGATTGCTTCATCGATGCCTTTCTTGGTAAGAGGGACATCAACCCATCCGGTGAAAAGTTTAGCAGCATTCCACATAGATTGGCCGTGGCGCATCAAAATGAGTAGTGACAATGAGTTCCCCTACACCAATGCAGAAGTCGAATGAACATCAATATAATGGATAATCAAACTACTTTAGGTAAAAACCAAAGTATCAAAATTGGAATTATTCCCATTAGCAAATCTCTAGTAAATAAAAGTAAAAGCGTTTTTGAATTGAAATCAGCAATCTTGTCAAATTCCTCTTGCATCTTTTTATCTACCAAATCTGAAGCCTTCTCAGCTCCTGCCCTAGCAACTTCAACCGCGGCACCATAAGCTATGCTTGAGATCAACCCAGCAGGTGTTAATCGACGAGCTAGTAATGCTCTAGCACCCCATATTTTCAAACTCGATTTAGCGATTTTACTTCCTGCATCTTTGACTATGGCTTGATTTTCTTTTGGTTTATCTCCGTCTTTCTTTCGACCAAACTTCCTCAACCAACTCCTTACAGATAATCCTGCATCTGCTACTTTTCTCAGTTTATTTACATCATGCTTCTCGATAGCAACTAGCATTCTACGAACTCTGGCAATTCTAAGCATATCTAGAGAAATCCATATGAATAAACACAATAGAAGAATTGAGCCTCCGAGATTAGATACATCAGACCATTTTTGCCAACCTATCGGATCACTCCAAAAACGAACCAATAGAACAAGAATAGGGGGTATCATAAATGCTAAAATTTCATTTAAAGCAAGTAATCCAAACCCTCGAATAGGGAGATTTTTCAATTGTTTTAAAGCCCACCCGGTGTGAGGGGCTAATTTCGATATCGCCTTGCGAAATGGGGCCAAGAGAAGCAGAATTCTCATCACTAAAGGCAACCAAATTATTACCAAAACATAAGAATCCCAAGGTCCTGCTGGGGGAATTTCCGGAAATCCAATTGCTTTAACAGACATGGGCTTCATACCTCGCTCTAAATTTAAGTCTTCAAACCTACCGTGCAAATGTTCCTAATTAATATGAAGTAGTTAGTTCTGGGGTTGACATGGTCTTCACGCATGATATGTCTGATTGGTTGAGTTTCAATATTGACAAAGAGTGGTTAGAAAATAATATTTCTTGGAGAGATTTTGAAACTGGTGTCAAACTTGGCAAGTTGAAAAGAGAAGAAAAAACATCTTTAGTTTTGTACGAAGCAGACTCCGAAGTAACAGTTGATGCTTTCATGCCTCACATGCATCCAGGTGGGGAAGCATACCTTGTCCTTGAAGGAGAAGTTTGGGATGAAGATGGGACATATCCTACTGGCTCAATAGTATGGATGAACAGAGAAACTACCCACACACCAAAGACACGTGGGAAAACTTTGATTCTAGTTTTATGGCCTGAAGGAGTAAAAGCTGCATAGTTTTACCTGGAAAATTACAAAATAGCAAATCGAACTAACATGTCTCAATCCCATACAACTTTCGCAAAATTCTTACACTGGGGTTTCGTAATTCTCTATGTCTATGGAATTTTCAAACAGGTAAACGAGTTAGATGAACTAGAAGAGAAAAAAATCCTACTTTTTGAAATTCTTTTTGCCAGCATTTTCTTGATTATTGTTATTGTAAGATATTCTTACATGAGGAGTTTCAAGACCTTTTTGGGAGCTAGGGAACCTGTCCATGTAGTACATTACTACTTTGCAAGATCAATACACAGGGCAATGTATGCTTGTTTCATACTTCTCCCGCTATCAGGTCTAATTATCGCTGGACTGTATGCCCAGGGGTATACTGTCAATGCAACTCCTGATGAACAGCAAACCATAATGGACGTCGCCCTAGATTTGCATGGAGCAGTAGCTGATATTAGTTATGTGCTAATATTTATTCACATCCTAGCAGCAATATATTCACGGATTAAAGGCGAAGGTGTTTGGTCTTCAATGGTTCCAATCTTCAATGAAGAAAAACCAACCAATAATCAGGTTATCAAGAAAATTGCAGCTTTGGAAGAGGATATTTATCACAGAGTAGAGTCGGTATTCTCTTCTAAAAAAAAGTGAACTAGCACTAACAGCAATCTTCACCACGCATTGGGGCACTGATGAAAGAAACTTTCTCAACGTCGGGAGTATTTTTGAGTTGATTAAACACATTACGTACATCACTTGCCTGTCCCTTAACATGAACAACATCTACACATGAGTGACATGAATGGCCAAGTCTGCTGCTATGATGGTATGCAGCGACATCAATATCACCATTTCGATTAACCATCAACTTCTGATCTTTTCCTTGTTGATAATAAACCACTAGGTGACCTTCTAAAATTATGTTATCAGGCATATCCATCAACTCGCCTCTCTGTTGTATTTCAGCAAAAAAAAGCGCTGCATCACGCAGAAATTTGCTTCTATTTTTATATCCTGATTTTTCAATCAGATTATCTAAATCATCTGCGAAATCATTGTCTAAACTCAATGAAATTATCCGGCTCATAGCGTTGCCATGATGTGTCGATAATAATAATATCTATTTCGTTAATTATTAACATCTGTTAAATAGTTATTAGGATTGGAAGAACCATGAAGAGTAATTGGCACATAGCCCTATTAGCAAGTTTTTTGATGCTTTTTTCTGGCCTAGCAGGTTGTTTAGAATCGGAATCTGTGACAGAAGAATCTACTGACGACAGTGAAACTGACATCAATTTGGATAATGGAAATAACACTGCTGATAATACTACTGACAACGTCACGATTATTCCTCATTACGGAACAATAATGACTTCGACATATCACGTTGCTCAACTTGTCTCGGCAATAGTCGGACCTACAGCAACCGTAGAAATGATGAGTACTTCCAACATACCTGTTCACGACTACAAGCCTTCTGTCAAAGATACTGTTAGATTGTCTAACAGTGACGTCTTTTTCTACCACGGCTTAAACCTTGAACCTTGGGTTGAGGGAACATTATCCACACTAGGAAGCGATGCTCCGCCTGCCTATGAAACTCATACAATGCCATCTGGTGAATTAACTCCAGATTACCAGTCACTTCTAGAGAGTGATTTATGTGAACAACTTGCCGAAGGTGATCGAGAATCTAATACTCTCATTGCATATGAGAATCTAGCATCTCAACTAGAAATACATTTAGAAAAGGGAGTTCAAAGTTTGACTTTCCCTAGTGCTGATGCTGCTTATCTTGAAGGTCACGATCACAGTGACGACCACGACGAGCATGACGAACACGACCATGCAGATGATGACCACGACGAGCATGAAGAAGTAAATCATGTAGCATTACTGTACCCAGATAACACAACTCAATTATTCGAATTAGACCATGATTTACTACCTGACAACCCTACTGGTTGGAACCTAACGAATATGACAATGACAATGAATAATATCCTACTAAACTACTCAGTTCATGAAGTATTTGGCCACAGTGTTACCGGAATAAACGGAACGGATTCTCCTGAAGATGGGTCTTGGTATTGGTCATTATACATATGGAATGTCACTAGTGATGCGTGGGAAATGAGCAATTATGGAATCGATTCTGTATTAATCGGTGTTGATACTGAACACATTGCCTGGGCTGCTTCAAATGCTGATTTAACGTTGATTCCAGAACCACAAGACGACCATGCCGATGATGACCATTCAGACCATGATGACCACTCGGACCATGATGACCACGGAGATTACGATAGTCATGCTCATGTGGAACCTGAGAAGATTATTGAAAATCCTAATGGTTGTTCTTCTGACACAGTAATTGCGATTTTCCATCTTGAAGAAGGTGAATACACAGTAGAATTTGAAACCAATTCAACTGATTTTACCAATTTTGAAGTTGCGGCACTACCAATGCTAGGAGGTCATGCTCACCATCATCACGATCATGGTTCACATGAAGGTCACGATGACCATGCGGACCATGGAGATAACGAAGAAAGTGATAATCATGCAGACGATGACCATACTGACGACGAACATTCAGAAGACGGCGATAACCATACTGACGACGAACATTCCGAATATCCAATTTGTCACGATGCAGAAACGCACGAAAACATAGAGAACACAAATCAATCTGACTGCGAAGCCGCTGGAAACTTGTGGATGGAAGGAGCACCAAATGATGGTACACGTGGATATCTAACAATACATGTCGAAAACGAAGGAGACTACGGTTTTGCACTGCCATCACATATTTCTGCATCCATATTGGTGAATGAAGAATCCCATGATGATCACGGCGGACACGACGATCACGGCGGACACGACGATCACAGCGGACACGACGACCATGGAACTGAATCAATTATCGTTGCTGATGAAGATGAAGATGAATTCGAATACGACCCCCATAGTTGGCTTGACCCAGTTGCTTTCAAGGCTCAAGCAATGTTAGTTCTTGATGCCCTAATTGAGCAATTCCCTGAAGGAAATGCGACCTTCACTGAGAATGCAAATGAATTCATGCTTGAACTAGATAGAATACACATAGATTACAGAGATACTTTCGGACCATCCAGTACCTGTACAACAAACTCCGTTGCTGCTAATCACAATGCATACTCATACCTAACTGTTAGATACGGAATCGAATTCGTCACAGTCCACGGCTTAGACCCTGAAGGAGAACCTTCTGTTGCTGATGTTGAGAAAGTAATCAAAAAGATACAAGAAGACGAAATCAGTGTATTGTATATTGAAGAATATACTCAGAAAAGTGCTGTAAATAGTATCGTACAAGCTACAAATGTTGAGGTTCTTTATCTCTATACTATGGAGATGTCTCCTTCGGATTCGAGTGATACTTATCTAACAATGATGAATAAAAATCTTGAAAATCTGAAAACCGGTATGGGATGTACTGCTTGAG
This sequence comes from Methanobacteriota archaeon, assembly GCA_002729095.1. Taxonomy (GTDB): domain Archaea; phylum Thermoplasmatota; class Poseidoniia; order Poseidoniales; family Poseidoniaceae; genus MGIIa-L1. Next base: position 32,607 of record PBWC01000058.1, on the reverse strand, counting down.
ACTATAATTATCACAAGACCTTTATTGGGACCACTATGAGGTGATATAGTGGAAACCTCTGACTCTAAGACGATAGTTGAGAACCAAGAAGAGATTCTTAGTATTTCCAATCTAACTGTATTTCGTTCAGGAAGTAAAGTAATTGAAGACATAAATTTGAGCATAGTTCGCGGCGAATTTATTGGAATCGTCGGACCCAACGGTAGTGGAAAAAGTACATTGATAATGACCATTCTCGGAATACTTAAACCTAAATCGGGTTCAATAAAAATATACAATCAATTACCTAATTCCAAAAAAATTATTGGGAAAGTCGGGTGGGTACCACAAACTGAATCAAAACTTCCAACTAATGTTCAAATTACTGTAAAGGAATTTATATCATTAGGTTCACTTAATAGAAAGTCATTTTTAATATTGACCAAAAGAAATAGAAAAAAAGTTGAAGATATCATAAAAGTTGTCGGACTTGAAGCATATAAAAATACTAAAATCTCGAACCTTTCTGGGGGTCAGCGACAACGTGCCGCTATTGGTAAAGCATTAGCATCAGAGTCTGATTTGATTTTAATGGATGAACCTATGGTTGGAGTTGATCGCGAATCAAGAAATTCAATAATGAAATTATTAGATAATTTATGCCACGAACAGCATAAAACAATTATTATGATTTCTCATGATTTAGCATCCATTAAACAAACAGTTCATCGAATGATTTACCTTGAGGAAAATATACATTTTGATGGACCTACCTCTGAATTTCCAGAACTGTCTAGCCTTGCGGAATTAAGAGGCATTAAGCCAACACATAGTGAGGAAGACCATAGGAAATCCAGTGAATCAAAACAAGAAAATATCGTACACCAAATATCAAATTCTGGAGGTGAATATTGAGATGTGGATTGGAGATTTTGTGATTTACAAACTGGCTCCAATCTTGAAAGAATTGGGCAGTTATATGCCTGGAGAATTTTTCCCATCCTATTTCCTTCTAGAATATTTCCATAGACCTTTGGTTGCTTCATTTATCGTTGCTATTGTTGCAGGTTTTATTGGAACATTCTTGTTGATAAGAAATCTTGCTTTAATAGGTGATGGATTAGCGCATGTATCATTTGGTGCAATCGTTGTAGGAATAATTTTTGGCGGAATTGGGCCCTTATGGTATGCATTAATTATTAGCATAATAGCGGCAATATCAATAGATCTTTTACAGACTTATGGAATTATTACTGGTGATACTGCGATAGGAATTTTCCTAACGGGTATGCTAGGTTTAGGACTAGTTTTGATGCGTATATGGGGAGGGGCTGCAAATTCTACAGTCGATGGGTATCTATATGGAGATATGTTAATGGTTGATGCTGAAAGTTTCAATTTAATTTCGGCTGTAGGTATTATTGGATATATCTCGATGTTGTGTTTATACCAGAGTTTATTAGCTATATCTATTGATCCAATAGCTGCTAAAGTTCAAGGATTGCCTGTACGTTTGATAAATCTCTACTTCAGTATCCTTACCGCTTCAATCGTTGTTAGTATGGTGCAAATTGTTGGAGTCTTACTAGTTACTGCACTTATTGTTGCACCCGCCGCTACGGCTCAACTATTAGGCAAAAGTTTTCGCTCGTGTGCGATTCTTGCCCAAATTATTGGAGTCATAACTGTACTAATCGGNCTATACTTTTCGGCAGAATTCGACACTGGCAGTGGTTCCATGATTGCATTAGTNGCAGCATGTATTTTTGCACTAACATTNTTTGTTCAAACNATCAAAAATTCAATCTTTTACCCAAATGAAAATTAATTCACTTAGATTATTTTACTTCAATCATTGGTCTACTTGCTCCACAGACTGGACATGACTGATCGTCACTATCACCATAATCATGCTTACAGGCAGGACAAGAAGAAGCGAGTTCTAATTTACCCATAGTTTCAACACCCTCGCCTTGTAATGAAATATATCCACTATCCATATTACCAATCATGTATTTCCCTGCTCCACCAATTTTTAGAAGAACATCTGGAGGTAAGGTAACCGTACCAGTATCATCAATTATCAATTCTCTACCTTCGGAAAGGTCCTCAACATCAACGCCAACTCCGTGTTCAGCGACAAAGCGCCCGTCCCTAAGTTCTAGAGAACGATTAGCAAATGCTGCTACCTCTTTTGAATGGGTTACAATCAAGAAAGAAACGCCATCATTTTGATGTAGGTCTTTGAACAAAGCAAGTACTTCTCTACTTGTTACCGGGTCTAGAGCACCAGTTGGTTCATCCGCTAGAATCAACCTAGGATTGGTAATCAGTGCTCTAGCAATCGCAACTCTCTGTTGCTCTCCACCACTTAATTTCATTGGCAAAGCTTTTGCACGGTGTAAAATTCCAAGTTTATCTAACATCTCATCGGCTAATTTTAACGCCTTCCTAGAAGACATTCCTTGGTGTCTAAGTGGTTGTGCAACATTGTCTCTAGCATTCATATTAGGTAGTAAATTACCATCTTGGAAAATAAATGATACCGTTTTCTGTCTAAGGTGAACTAGTTCAGGACCGCTTAGGCGAGTCATATTTTTACCAGCAAGGAAAACTGAACCAGCACTGGCTTTCATCAATCCACCTAAACATTTCATTAAAGTTGATTTACCAGAACCAGACGGTCCAACTACAGCAATCGCTTCACCTTCTTTGACATCTATATGAAGACCTCTAAGTGCGACAACGTTACCATCCTCAGCCTTAGATTCATAGACATGATACAGTGCTTGTGCTTTTAGAATACTATCTACCATTACTACTCCCCCTTTAGGACCATTGCTAGGTCAGACTTTAGCGCTCTACGTGTAGTAACTAGTAATGCCATTACTACTGCTGCAAAAACAGATAAGGATACAAATCCAAGTTGTAACCAAGGATAAACTAACTCTCTGCGTATACTTGTAGAAGTACCTCCAAATATTCCGAANATAAACCCGAAAACGTCAAAGAATCCGTTGAAAGAAAATGCGAGACCAATTCCAAGAATCAACCCTAATACCATCGAGACCACTACTATTGATAAGATTTCAAACAGAACTAATCGCAGAATTTGGTTAGGACTAGCTCCAATAGCTTGTAGCACTGCCAACTCTTTCTTCCTCTGATTTAGAACCAATGATAAGAACACGAAACTGGAGGCAACTGCTGCAATGCTNGCCACTACGAATTGAAGTGATAATAGTCCAGGTGTTCCAAAAATCAACCCCCCATTTCTTTCGACGGTCTTGTGTTGGCTTGCCCAATCAATTACTCCTGCAACTCTAAAGTCTGCCTCAATGTTTGATCCTAAAGCCTCTAAGTCTTCCCCTTCGACTCCATCTATTCTAAACATCCATGTCGTNGAATTATGATTTGACCACCTGCTATCTCCAACTAATGTTCTCCANGANGATTCTCCAATAACTAACTCACTATCAATAGTAGTTGTTGAAATACCCGGTAAAAATCTGTGAAGNCCCATNTAATCTANCGTAATATTGTGTGGTGTTACAATAAATTCTACCTGTACTCCAGCAGCAAAAATTGGTGCCGCTAAGGGAGTTGGAATAAATGAACCACCTGAAACACATCCTGTCACATTTGCCATGCTTNCATCTGGGCAAGTGGCATTACCAAGAATTGCTTGAGAAAAGTCAACTTCACCGAATAATCCAGTCATATCAGAGCCAGTGAGGTTTGCTTGCAGCATTGAGCCTTCCGAAAGTTCAACAATTATTGTATTGACTAAATTAGTATCCTGAAGATTAGCGTTATCTAAATTGGTCCCTACTAAAATGGATTCGCTAAGGTTTGAACCTTGAAGATTAGTCCCCGACAAGTTAGCCCCACTGAAATCTAAACGACTGAGATTTCTGTAACTCAAATCTTGTCCTGAAAAATCAACACCGCTCAAATCGAGATTCATTAGTTCTGTATACTGTAAAAATAAATCGAAGGGGTCAATATCGTCTGTGCTGTTCAGGAATCTGAATGAAATCTCCTCCCAAGTAAATTCTAATTGTTCGAATTGGTCATCACCTTCTTGCAAAAGAATGTCATCTAAATTACCTCCTTTTCCACCATCTGGGCCTGCAAGTTTCAAAGTATAAGCGGAATCTTCTCCCGCTGTAAAACCAAGTTTCGAATAGGCATCTAAAGCATCTGATACCTCGGTTCCTGGCAGAGATTGCTCATTCCATTTCAGCACTTCATCACTATCATCTAAGATAACCCAAGTCAGNAATGTGTCTCCACCGTCAGTAGGTTTCAGCAGTAGACTTGGAACGGTAGTGGCAACTGCTGTAGAGCTACCCTCGTATATTTCATTGAATATCGAAAGTGCTTGAGACTGGTTTTGAGGATTTTCGAAGGTAACTTGAATATCTGAACCAACCGTAGCATCTACAGTTCTTTCATCAACAAGAGTACCTGTATATCCTTGTACTGCAGCAAGTGTTACAATTGAGAGAGTCAATAGCATAATTACGGCTAACCTGTTGACTGATTCAGTAGAACCCGAGCCTTTTAGGCCTCTTTTGACGTCTTTTAATAATCGAGAACGGCCAAATAATAATTGCATAATTTGAGGTCCTTTGGCTCCAATTCTTCCTAATAATAATGCCCCACCGATCCAGAGTAGGAATGGGCCAAAGATTCCAAGTAGACCTTCAAAGAAGAAATTAGAAACTATTCCATCCTCGCTTCCNTTCATTTCCAACCAAGTGTCAATAACAGAAATCAAACCAAATATGAAACATAACCAGTGAAGCCATCTTTTTGGTTCTGCTGCTTGCATCGTACTTTTNACTCCCTCTTCGATTTCTAATTCTATGAACTTCTGTGAACGCTTTCTACCGAAAAGGAGCGCAAGGCCAAGGGTAGAAAGAGCAGTGAACAGTGTCGAGCCGAAGCTTAATACAGGATCAATATCATATTCACCGGTTCTAAACTCCATAAATCCAACGGCTGAAAGAACAATTGGTACAGAAAACATTGCCAGTAGATAACCCGCAATCCAAGCAACGGAGGAAAACACTGCTAACTCCAATAAAACCATACCTTGAAGGCCAGCGCTATCAGCACCAATCACCCTGTGAATACTAATCTCCTTACGACGTTGTTCAAGTGATAATATCAATCCGTAAACTAGTACGGCCAACGACATTACAACGATAGGCACCATGATGATATAATCGAAGGTTTGAATTAAACCAAGGAAAATATTGAGGAAGGTTATCGTTCCACCAACAATGTCTGTGTAGAATAATTCTACCCCCTCGGATGTATAGTTATCATCCATAATGTCACTTTTCAAAACGTTAAGCCAATCTTGGGCGTCAGCGGTTGATGAAGTTGGCAACTGGCTTCTATCGATTGTAACACCAAGATACATGTGGTCATAATCCATCAAAGTCGCTCTTTGGCTTTCATCAAGAGCCGTCCAAGTGGTGAAAATTGGATTTGGTGCAAGTGTCGGATTTCCTAAATCCCATGGCTGATATATTCCAACAACTGTCATGTTTGTCATGATTATTGATTGACGGCAGTATATCTTCCCGTTAGGAGATGCAGAAGCAACACCCGGACATGATTCTACTAATTCAACACCGCCAGAATCAAAAAATTCGCTATCTATCACGTAAACAAACTCTACAGTTTCTAATACATCTCCAACCTCTGCTTTGGCTTGTGAAGCGATATTTGATGGTAGAATCACACCTCTTTGTGAAGACATATTTTCTGGATCTGGCCATTCACCCTGACCCTGAATAATTCTCTCTCCATATCTACTAGCGAGTTCACCNTCGAAAGCCTCTGGACCCATTAATCGTATAGAACGCATTTCGGATATTGGNGGGCCAGCATCGTCAAGTTCAGGATAACTAAAACTAACATTTAGCCAAAATGGGTTTTCATCATCTGTGATAGACCTCATTTCAAGTGGTTGAGCAAAAACAAAGTCTTCATTAAAAAATCCNCCACTATGAATTCCTTGACGACCGAAAATTANGGCACAATCACTCAATTCTTCGGAGTACTTTTCCATTAATTCTGTACAGACATTCTGCATAGTAGTGGTGTTGTTTGACCATCCATCTGCACCTTCTACTGGTTCTCGAGCATATTCTATCTTAGCATCAATTGGCTCACCACTTAATGATTCATCAAAAAAAATCTGAGACAAACCTACTCCGTAAGAAAATACCGTTGTGATAACTAAAGATGCAAGGAAAACTCCAGCAACTACGGCTAATCCCCTCTCTCTTCCCCGCCAAGCACTCTGTGAGGCAAGTCTGATATTTTCTGGAGCATCACGAATTCTTCGGCGCCATTTTTCTATGAAATTAACCTTAGGAACCTCTTCGACAGTGAAGGCGTCAAAGACCGTATCATCAGATTGCGAACTCATTCTTCTTCACCTTCAGAATCGTCAATCCCCCAAGCACTTCTAATGTCTGAAGCCTTGGTTTTACCATCTGTTAATAGAAGCATTCTATCTGCATTCGATGCTAATTCAGGATCATGGGTTACCATAAGAATAGAAATTGGGTTTTCTTCATCATGGCATAAATCCTTGAAAAGTTGTAATACCTCTTTGCCACTGGCAATATCTAGATTTCCTGTTGGTTCATCAGCAAGAAGTAAAGGACGATTTCCAGCAATAGCCCTTGCAATAGCAACTCTTTGTTGTTGACCTCCAGATAACTGCTCAGGAATATGATGCATTCGGTCTCCTAAGCCAACTTTGTTAAGCGCTTCAGCTGCTCTATTTTCTGCGACTTTAGACTCTATGCCTGACAATTCTANAGCCATCGCCACATTATCCAAAGCAGANAGGTGATTCAATAAATGGAAATCTTGGAATATCCAGCCAACTAATTCCCTTCTAACATCAACCACACTTGAAGGCCCTTTTAGGCCGTAATCTTTGGCTTTCAAGGTGATTTTTCCACTATCTCCAGGCAGTAATCCACCTATGATGTTGAGAAGTGTGGACTTACCACAACCTGATGGCCCCATTAAGGCAACAAGTTCCCCTGTTTTCATTTCCATGTCTATTCCTTTCAAAACCTGGAGTTTGTTAGAACCAACTCCAAATGATTTTGTTAATTGATTAATTTCTAACATCGCTGTCACTTATAAGTGACATCATTAGGTTTTCATATATATATGAATGTTTCAAAACGTTATCTTAGCGCCCTTTTCATTCGCCTGTGGAACAGTGGAGGAATTAGCGCTGTCCAAAACATAACATAGTATCCATTTGGCAATTGCGGTGACTCATCGTGCACTGATAAATCATGGTAATTTGTGCTAGACTTTAGGTGATGTGAAGGATGTAAGGGTAACTCCATCAATGTCCATCTAGACCATCTATGCCTACTTTCCCATGCATGAGTTGCATTGGCTCTTTCATCCATTCCCCGTGACAGGCCGTAATGCTGTAAATAATTAACAAACTCTAGTAAGTAAATTGCGACAATTGCCTGCCCAATGAATGCCAAAAATACGATTTCTGAAATCAAAAATAATGATACTAGTAGTANTGCTTCNACAAAAAAGGATATTTTCACATCCTTTGGTCTGGCTNTGTAGGCTCCCATTATCTGCAGAGGGATAGTACGCAAAAAATGATAATACACGCTTCTGCCAATTGGTGCTGAGGTCGGATCGATAGGGCGCGCCCAGTGCNTGTGATGGGTATGATTATGCTCAACTGTGAAGTGTAGATAATTTACACACAGTAAATCAAGTCTTGCAAGCCACCAACTGAACGATTTAGGCTTTCTATGACCTAATTCATGAGCGGTGACAATTCCTGATGCACCTGAACTGAGCCCTACAGAAATTATCCCTAGTAGTAAGAAGAAGGTATCTGGGGGAGAGGTCAGAATTTTCCAAAATAAAACAAGTATGACAATCGGAACAAAGAAACCATGGATGTGCACAATGATATCAAATGGTCGACGATTCTCCACAGAAGGTACTTCTGAACTAGTTCCGGAAATGTAGTCTAAAATCGGATATAGGCCAAGCGCTAAGAAAATTGTCGACCCCATCCACCATCCGCCAAGATAAATACCTAGGATAGTAACCAGTGGTGTAAGTAATCCTAGAAGGTGATATGCCCACCGAACCATGACACACGATAGACTGGTCAGTTAAGGAACTTAGTATTGATAGAATTACTATTTACGCTTAAAGAATCTAGAAATCCATGACGGAGTGAACTTAATTCCATCTCGAAATTGTTGAGATTCAATTACGATTTCAACATATTGATCTAAGTATCTATCCATCAGTTTCCACCTCTGATTCCATACATACCACGATTATCAGAATTTGCACGAAAATCTGACATTGCCTGTACTACTCTGTCTATCCAACTAGTGAATATACCATTTCGGTAAACTTGTTTTTCCATTATTTCTTCCACAAAATTCTCTAATTCTTTATCCATTAATTACACCTCAACTACTATTGTTGTTCAGTGTAAATTAGGAACCCGTCATATATTAATAAGCGGTAAGAAAGCCAACACATAGATGTAAAAAATAAATNAAGTGTAGTAAAAACAACCTTACTGAGTTTATATGAATCAGCCATGAACTTGCAAGATAACCATGCGCGCCATTGATAAAAAGGTTACTTCTGGGTAGTTTATCCGAGCCTAACCCGACACCACCTGTGGGACAGAGGTAGACGGCTTAGGAGAGTGTGTCAAATGGGCATGGACCTAGCATTAAAAGCAAAGTTGCAAAAGCAGAGATACCACATTGTAGGAGAGCATGGCGGTGTTAAAACCTGTCACTGGACTAAAGAATCCCTTCTAAGAGATAGACAATGTTACAAAGGAAAATTCTACGGGATTCAAAGCCATAATTGTATGCAAACTTCACCAGTAGTAGACCAGTGTAATCTTGCTTGTACATATTGTTGGAGAGAGCCACACATGGACACTCTTGAACTAACTGACCAAGATCCTATGGAGTTGCTGTATGAATCAGTTAGGGCGCAACGTCGACTACTTTCTGGCTTCGGTGGAAATCCTAAAGTTCCTAGAGAAAAATGGCTAGATGCTCAAAACCCTAAGCACGTTGCAATCTCCTTGAATGGTGAGCCTACCCTATACACTAGACTGGCCGAATACATGGACCTATGTCACAAACATGGAATGACTACAATGCTGGTTACAAATGGAACCTTTCCTAAAGTACTAGAAAATCTAGACACTTTACCAACTCAGCTATATGTTTCTGTAGATGCTCCAAATAAGGAAGTGTTCGATAATGTATGTAAACCGAAATGGAATTCAAGAGCCTGGGAACAATTTGAAAAAACGATTGATCTATTGCCATCTCTAGACACTAGAATTGTTTGCCGGCATACATTGATGAAAGGTATCAATATGAGCGATAAGCACATTGAACAATTTGCTGCTCTAGATAACAGAGCAGAACCAGACTTCATTGAAAACAAAGGTTATGTCTTTGTTGGACATAGTAGAGAAAATCTAAGTGCAGAAAATATGCCAAGTCATGATGATATCATGGATTTCTCAGCCAAGATTGCTCCACTTACTGGAAGGAAGATTTTATCCGACTCTAAGCCAAGTAGAGTTGCACTAGTTGGGCACAAGATTACACCAATTCCAATACCAGAACCAACTATGTTCTTCCCGGAAGACTTGGGTATTGCCCCGCCAGTAAAACATCTTCCAATTATTCAATAATCGGGAAAAAAACTTCCTCATCTCCATGGTGCCACTGTTTGTATTTTTTCATACAGATACGAAATTCTGCGCTCTCTAAATTACCGGAAAGCCAGTCATGAATATTCTTCCACTCTTGTGAATCGAACCAATCTCTATCATGGTTAGCNAATTGACGGACAAATGGAAAAAGTGCATCGCTTAAGGCCGTAGTTAGTTCGTCACTCTCTAGNAATTCATCTAAATCATTAAGATAAGCCGATGCTTTTTGACGATGTTGAATACTATCGACATTATCATATCGATTAGGGTACTTATATCTGTCAAGATGATATTTGAATTCGTTATCATTCCTTGAGACCCAATCACTTTCAACTTCACTGAGTTCCCACTCGAGGACATGTTGCATAATCTCAAGACTTTCCTCAATTACGCTTTGGTCGGTTAACTGAAGTACAGGTACTGTTCCTTTCGGTGATATTTCCATCATATGTTGAGGTCTTTCACGTAGAACGACTTCTCGATGTTCAACCTTATATTCGGTTCTGATTATTGACATCCTTGCTCTCATAGCATAAGGGCATCTTCTGAAACTGTACAAGATTGGATGATCCGACATTTCTAGGCCTCCATCACTCTGGAGGTGTTGGAGGTGCATATCCTCCATCTACTGCTTCTTGTACTATTTTCATGTCTGAATCGACCATCATAGACACTAGTTCTTCAAATGAAGTTTCAGGAACCCAGCCGAGTTCTTTCTCTGATAGTGACGCGTCACCTATCAATAAATCAACTTCTGCAGGGCGGAAAAATTTCGGGTTAGTTCTAACTCTGACCTCTCCATTTTGATCTGTTGCTATAGTATCAACTCCTTCTCCAGACCAAGTCAAATTGATACCTACGTGAGAGAAGGCCAGTGAAATCATGTCTCTGACACTGTGTGTTCTTCCCGTAGCAACTACATAATCTCCTGGCTTTTCTTGTTGAAGCATTCTCCACTGCATTTCAACATAGTCTCCGGCAAATCCCCAATCCCTTTTGGCTTCAACATTTCCAATCCATAAGCATTGGTCAAATCCATGAGCAATTCTGGCTGCTGTCATAGTAACTTTTCTAGTTACAAACTCAAGCCCTCTTCTAGGACTTTCATGATTGAAAAGAATTCCAGTGCACGCAAACATATCATATGATTCACGATAATTTCTTGTTATCTCAAAAGCGAAAACTTTTGCACACCCATATGGAGATCTCGGGTGGAATGGCGTTTTCTCAGTTTGGGGCACATCCCTTACCTTTCCATATTGCTCAGAAGACCCTGCTTGGTAGAATTTACACTCTGGAGCGTGTTTACGAATTGCCTCAAGGCACCTCAAGGCTCCTAATCCTGTTATATCTGCAGTCATCATTGGAGACCTCCAAGATTCAGGAACAAAAGACATCGCACCTAAATTGTAAAATTCATCAGGCTGGGTAGTTGAAACAGCATTATCAATAGAATTCTGGTCTGCTAAGTCACCATTCATCAAATGAAAATTATCATTATCAATCAAGTGATTNATTAGACTTCTTCCTAGAGCAGGTTGCGATACGCGCCTAACTAAGCCATATACAATATATCCTTTTGAAAGTAATAATTCTGCAAGATAGGAACCATCTTGGCCTGTTACACCTGTAATCATAGCCACCTTGCCGGACATAACCCTGCGTAGGCATTCTCCTTTTCAAATGTCGGCGAAGATTTTCAATGTTAATTGTTTAAATGCTGTAGAATTGATAATATTGCATGTCTCGTGATAATAATCGCCCCATTCTAACTATTATTGGTGCTGGAGGTATTGGTAGTCAAGCCATAGACCTTCTAATTCCAGCACTCAGGAGNGTTAAACAAAGATGTGAAATTGTAATCATGGATGGNGATATTGTTGAAAATACAAATTTAGGACATCAAAAATACACTGAATCGGATATTGGTAGTCCGAAAGTAAAGTGCTTGGAAGCAAAGTATTCGTCCGCACTAAATGATGATATAATCGTAAGAGGTATTGCAGAAAATTTTCGAACTATTGATCAATTAAATAATTCAAATTTGGTGATTATTTGTGTTGATAGACCAGAACCAAGAAGACTTGTACACTCACTAGAGATACCTTGGATTGATTTGCGATGTGGTGGTGATGGATATTTAGTCATGTCTTCGGAGTCTGAAAAAGAGCTTGTTGCACAAATGACTCCAGACCATAAGCCCAAGAGTTGTCAACATGATGGTGCGCTAGAAATTGGAAATCTAGAATTTGGGTTTGCCATTGCTGCTTCATATGGAGCACAATGGGCATTACAGAAACTTAGGAATTGCCCGGCGCCAGTTCAAAGTATGGGTTCAATGAATTTTGGAGAATTGAGTTTTCCAAAGGTAAAAAAAATACAGAAGGTGACACAATGATAGAAATTCCAAATTTAGAACAACTAGGACTAACACAAAATGAGTGGTTTGACGTTTGTCAATTAGCAAAAAACCGAGAGATAGAAAGTCCAGTACTACTGGATGTTCAACGGACTGCTTCATCGTTGAATAGATGGGATGTTGTATATTCATTATCTCTACTTGCTGGCCTTGAAACATCTGTTTTAATTGATTGTGAAGATAACATTTCAATCGATTGGGGCGACCCTGGAAGAGTCATTCTCAAAGCCCCTCATGGATTCATGGCACCATTCAAACTATGGGTTCATACCCACCCTGGTTTCACGGCTTATTGGAGTTCAACAGACACAAATAGTCTAGCATTAGGCTCTACAATAATTGAAACCGCGTTAGTTCTTGGAGCCCCCGGAATCAAGAAAAGTAGAAACTCAGAATTTTGTGTATTGGAGGAAAATAATAAGAAAATTTCACAATCTGGTCCACTCAATCAATGGACTGATGAAGAGATAATTGGCTGGAAACAATGGTATCAGTCTTTACAAGATAACACCGTTATGGAGAAGATCGTATGACTGGAGTAAGAGAACCAAAAGATGATGAAGAATTAGCAAGAGCGAGACTAGCTATTTTGAACGGTAAAGGACGGACAATAGAGCAAGTGATCACAGATATCATTCATGAAAGACCCAATCGTGAATTGGTCGAAGCTGTGAGAAGTGGGATAAAATTAGCTCAAGAAAATAAAGAACACCTAAATCTAGAGGAATTAGTACAAAGCATAGTATTAATGCAGAAAAAGTGGGCTTAATCAAGAATTATTGTACGTTGGCCGCCGTCCTTCGATTAGAGCAGATAGCCCTTCTAATGCATCATTTGTCGCGAAAATATCATGCAATTTTGATAATTCTATTTCTAAACCATCGGCAAGTGAATTACTTGCTGTTGCGTCTATCAAATCACTGGCCATAGACAAAGCAATAGGCGCAGTAAACTTAAGATTCTTCAATTGTCTAGAAATCAACTTATCTTCACTGTCGAATCCTTCCGGACATTGCCCGTTAAGTAGTAATTGCATATTTTCATCACTGTAAAATTTTGTAGCAAAACTTACGATTTTACTATCCTGATTTGCAGGCTTACCAGGATACTTATTGTCTGGCTTTCCTAGTTTCGAACAATTGGATACGCACGAATCTACAGCAGATATTTCTACAAGATGGGTTAGTAGTCCTAAGTCGAAAGCAGCATCCGCAGTCATGAAATTTCCTGCTAACACCGCCCACCTAGCTGCTGGAATACCGCAAATCTTTGCTGGCCTTTGCGAGCCACCTAATCCAGGGTAAATACCTATGGAGGTTTCAGGAAATCTGAATTGTGATCTTTTAGTTCCAATCCTGTAATCACAACTTAAAGCCAATTCAAGACCTCCCCCCAATGCTAACCCAGTAGTTAAAGCAATAGTGGTCTTGGAAGAGTTTTCAATTGAATTAAGCAGTCTATGACCGTTTGCAGTAAACTCATAGATATCATCTATTGAATCGGCTCTAATCTTGTCTACAAAGAATTTCACATCCGCACCAGCGACAAAGGCTTTGCCGGCACCATCCAATACAATTGTGTCTACTGCATCATCACCATTCACTTTCTCAATCGCAACAGAAAGTTGGTTTACGACTGTTTCATTCAAAGCATTCATTGCTTCTGGCCTATTAATTGTCAATGTTGCAACGCCATTTACGATATTGGTATCCACGTAACTAAAATCCCATGACTGATCTGAAGACGCTTGGTGCTTGAAAAATTCTGGCACTTTCCATGAACTACTTCCGTCTGAAAGTTTACATAATTCAGAATATGATTCGGCCATAGCAAATGACTTTTTTACCCCTATTCGATTCATCAATTCGAAAGGACCCTTAGCCCATCTAAGACCAACTTTAGCACCCCTATCCACATCTTCCATCGAGCATATGCCTTCTTCGACAATCTGAGTAGCAACACCAAAAACTACTCCATAGAGGCGTTGCGAAATAATATCATACTGATCGTCTGAAAATTCTTTTTCTTCGGAAATTTCCCATTGCTGATTTGAATCGATTAAGTCCCTAAGATTTTTTGCTCCAGTGTATCTTGGAGTTTCAAGTTGTTCTGCAAGATAGTCGGTTGAGTGTAGGGCTATTGGAGGACCGGTCAGATTCATCAAACCAAAAGGCCCCAAGCCAATTTTGAAAGCCTTACATGCAGCAGCATCAATCTGCGATGCTGAAGCAACTCCTTCTTGCAATAGCAAACATGCCTCATTGAGCCATGGTACGAAGAATCTGTTAACTACAAAACCCGGTCTATCAGCACAAATAATCACAACTTTTCCTAACATTTTGCAATACTGAACTACTTTATCAATAGTCTCTTGACTTGTTGATTTTGCGGGAATAACTTCAATCAAACGATTTTTTGCCGGATGATAAAAGAAATGCAAACCAACAAACCTATCTGGCCTTCCAGTTGCTTCCGCTAATTCATTTACCGATAGTGAAGACGTGTTTGAGGCTAAAATAGTTTCAGGACCACAAACCTGATCTAAAGTATTGAATACTGCGGTTTTGATATCGAAATCTTCGAAAACAGCTTCAATAACTAAATCTGTATTAGATGCAGTATTATCTACCCCAACAACTCCAGTAATTCGATTTTTAATTTCTTCAACTTGTTGAGGAGAAAAAATCCTTCTTTCAACTGCCTCAGATAAGAAATCAGAAATTATTCCTTGCCCTCTATCGACCCATTGTTGCTCTCTGTCCACCATTTGAACATCGAATTCTTCTTGAGCAGACTTTTGAGCGATACCCGAACCCATGTTTCCAGCGCCGACAATTGCTACACTCTGTATAGGATGCATGAACTGCCGAAATGAAACCCGCACATGAATAATGCGGAAACTTGACACGGTTTAGAGCAACGCTTTAATTATCAAATCGTTAAGCGGTAGTTATGGAAATAACTCGGCAATTCATCAGAATATGCGTAATTATTTTTGGAATTTTAGTTTTACTTTCTTATGTATATGGAGTTTCAAAGACTGATGACCCAAACACACTTTGGGGCGGAATTCCACTAAGTTGGACTAAATTCATTATTCCGTGGATGTTTATTGCCGCAATTGGATTCTTGATGTACTGGTGGACTATTCTTTACAGCGTTGATGTTTCTGTAATTGACAATTTACGTTGGCCTTGGGGTGAATCTGATGGAAAAGGCGCAAATAGATTATTTCTAACATACTGTGTTTTCATGATCCCCTCGATGTTCTGGTTAGAAAGTACTCTTTTCCATATGAATAATAATTATTCTTGGACTCCATTTTTAGTAATTGGAGTTCTCACTCTAGCCTCAATTGGAAATATTATGTTCGGACTGCTCGCATATTCAGCATATCAAGATGGAGTTGAGGGTGCAGGAACAATGCTGCTAGGCTCAGTAATGCTGAGTATTCAATGTATATTCCTTGACGGCATATTATGGAATGTCAAATACCCGTGGTAGATTTTCTAAATCCTACAAAAGAGTAGTGGATACATTTCAGCCTAGAGAATTATAGGCATCAGCCATCCTTGATGAGAAAACAGAATTATCGAATTTTTTGGCATGCTCAACTAATTCCTCTGGGAAATCTCGAATATTTCCATCTCTATTCTTCCAATTATGATATATTTCAATAATCGAATCTTTCCACGATTCTATATCTTCAGCAGGCAAACAATATCCATCTGGCATCAATTCATTATGTGATGGTAAATCTGCACATAGAACTGGTAAGCCACTGGCTAATGCCTCCAATGGAGGATAACCAAAACCTTCACTTGCTGAAGGGAATAACAGACATTCGCTGATGTCTCTTAACTGCATAAGTTTTGATTCACTAACCGATGCACCATGCCCAGTCCAATTATTGATTTTATTTTGTAGAGCCAAATCAATAATTGCTGGTTGACCAGAATTACTTTCTCCTTGTCCAACATGATGAATTTGTATTTCATTCAGGATTGATGGTTCAATTGAGCCTATAATTTTACAAATAAATTCCATTCTCTTTCTAGGGTCATTACTGCCAACAATCAATAGATTACATCTATCATTGATTGACTCTTTCTCAACAGTCCGGTTATTTGGTGAATATGAGGAAACATCAATTCCTAGAGGTACACAGATTGATTTTACATTCGGGAAATATTTTTGACAATCGTTTAAAGTTGCTTTTGAATCACAAACGAGTAAATCTGCACGTGCAAGGCCTCTCTTCAATTTTCTAATATCTCGGCGACGATAACTTGGCGGATTTTGCTCGCCTATGTCAATTTCTTGTCCACCTAGATTCATCTTTGTTGGAAATAGATGGAATAAATCGTGAACTGTTACAATAACTGGTAATTTACAATTTATTGGAATTAGGTGTGCCTGTTCTTGATCTGTTATATGAACTAAATCGCATGAACCATTGGAAATAGATTTAGCAATTGCTTTCCTTACTGCTCTAGGATGAGAATACCAGCGCTTCCACAAACGAAGAAAAGGCGATGCTTTAGTAGGCAAATCATATTCACTAATTTTATCCAAATTCCATCCTGGAACGCTACCTGAATTGAGTAATTCTACCAAGTTGTGGTGAGCAGAACCTAATCCTGAATTACGGCCAAGGATACCTCCTCTAACTAGCATAACTCGCTTGGCCATGGCTAGACCAAGGGCTCTCACCTATTGAAAGATGAGTTACTTTGAACAGTTATTCACTCTTGTTCTTTGCCCATTGCCACAACAGCAAGAATTAGACATACAACAGCGCCGACATACAATAGTAGAGCGACGTAATCAGTTGGAACATCAAAATTAGTCCAATAGGTCAAACTATCTTGATTTTGAACTATTTGACTTTCCATGTCCTCTGCATCATCATCAGCAATCTCAGAGGATTGTACGATTTGGAATACCTGTTGTAGGTCACTCATTTCAGGTGCAGTTGCTCTATCATATGGACCTCTCATATCTAGGTAGAAAGTAGAGGTAGAATCACCAGCAATAATCAATCCTGAAACTTGTTCTGCCTGCATATTTATTTCAGTACCGAAATAAACTGGAAGAGCTGGAGTAATTGCATCTACCAGTGTAAATGACTTGATTAGTTTAGCAGTAATTGGTCGAGTTGTAGGATCAACTGATGCTGAACAATCATCAACTGGTATTCCCTTAACTGAACTAGTTCCTGAACAAGTTACCGGTGTGATTGCATAACCACCCGCATCGACTTTGTCACCATCGCCTGTTAGGAATCCACCTGTGGTTTCATCCAAAGTCTCAACGCCAACTAGGCCAAACGTTGCCATCATCATTTGTGTGTTGTGCCATGGTAATTCGTTAGAGCCATCTTCAAGCAAGGTTTCTCCTTTGTCGCAGTCAGAGTTGTGTCCTGTACAGATTGTGTAGGTTGTCGCCGGACCAGTTGAGACTCCGCCTGAACCATAGTAGGTTTGGTTAGTTTCTAGTTTAGTCCAACCTAGACTTGAATTGGTAATATCACCAGCAACGAATGCACTAACTGGGTCTCTCCAACCAAATAACCATTCGTTAACAGTTTGTGTCTTGTATGGACCATCACTACCTAATCCTATTAAGAAATCAGGTACAAAGTCATCGTATACTACATCTCTTAGCATAATTCTTAATGCTGCAGCAGCATTTGCGTCAATTCCATAGATTGCTGAAACTGTAGTTTCATTCCAAGGCTCCGGCTCTGCAGGAGACAATGTTTGTGGGTTGACAGGAGGAGTTTCGCCAAATAGTTCACCGTATAGGAAGAAGCCAGCTCCAGTTGAAGTGGTAATTCCGAGTGGTCCATATAGCAACTCTCCTGCAGTTTCTGCATCAACGGATACCGGAGTACCTTGAGGAGAGGTAGGCATTAATGCTGTACCCCATGCTCCACCTAGGTTTAGGCTGTAGGTTAGATAGCCGCCGTTAATTGGATCTTCTCCACCGAGTGTCACATTGACGAATTCCTCAGCAGTTATTGTTCCAGAACCTCCTAGAAGAACCATTGGTAGTGCGGATTGACTGGTGAGCCATCCGCCAACCCATGTGGCGATTGCACCATATTGTGCCATATCTAAGTTGTAAGTGGACATTGCGGTTGCGGCGTCCATTCCGATGAATGTTGCAACACCAAATGCTGTGGCAGATTCATCGCCTACTGCATTGGTTGCTAGTAGACCAGTTGGTACTGCCTCTCCTTGACCACCAAACAATAGATTCATTGCGACTGCATTGTCGATGTCGACTCCAAGGTAGTTCATCATTCTAGTTGATGCATTGACAGCAGTGCCAGTTTGGTCAGTAAACCAATCGGAGTCGCCACCACCGTGCGAGTTAGCAAATGCA
The DNA here is from genome assembly GCA_002729095.1 of Methanobacteriota archaeon. Lineage (GTDB taxonomy): Archaea > Thermoplasmatota > Poseidoniia > Poseidoniales > Poseidoniaceae > MGIIa-L1. Next base: position 14,023 of record PBWC01000058.1, on the reverse strand, counting down.
CCGGCGACACCGTAACATAGTGCATAGTCTCGAGAAATCGTAGTATTAAAATCAGGAGTTGTTTCATCGGCCATTGCAGTATATTGCCAAATATTGGCTCTTTGCATAGTTCCAATGTTCTCATAGCCATTTGCTTCGTCAGCCATTATTTCACCATAAGATGCTGTCGGGAAGGCACTACAGTGTCCAGCGAGAACCATTACACCGACCATTCCAGTGAGTGAAACATCTTCACCTGTTTGCATTACTGCAGACTCAAGTGCGTATGACAAATCATCAAATGCTGCAGGAGACATGGCGCTATTGTTGTAATCGTCACATGCATCAAGTTCGCCAACGTACATACAATACTCAACCCAACCGGCTGTTCCATTAGGTAAGTCTGTGGCTGGACCAGTCGAATACCACATGTTTGCCATCATTGCAGATGCGTTTGCTGCATCGACTGCAGCGCCACCGGTCATTGCGCCAGCTTGGATACCACCATAAGAGGTTGCAAGACCGTCAGCAGTTGCTTTACCAGCACTGAATGAAGTCATCTCATTGTTGATTGCTCCTGCAGCAAATCCGGCCTTTGTTAGATCCATAATTCCAGAAATTGCAAGGCCTGTTGCTCCAACTACTTGTGGTTGGAATGGAATATTGGTGGTAGTAACCTCAGTATCACAAGCGGTTCTTGTGTCTTCAGCACATGTGTAAACCTTGGATTCACTGTAGGTTAGGGTTCCAGCAGACTTGTTGAAATCAATGATTTCACGTGTGTAAGTGATATCATAATCAAAAGGACCTACCTTTTCATACACTGGTTCTGCTGCACCTGGATTGGTTAGATTCCAAGCATAGTAACTTCTCTCACCAGTGCTTGTTGCCCAATCTGCTTCTGCTTCTGTACAATCATCATTTGCACAGGCATTATCTGCAGGGAAGGTTTCAAAATTTTCTTCCACTGCACCTTCAACCGCACCTGTCGAAAGAACCGACAAAGGGGCACTCAAAACTAATAGCACCAAAGCAGTGCCAATCATCATCTTGCTGTTATTTAACATACTCATCGGTTCTCCTCAAAGCATCTAGGTGTTAAAGATTACACCTACTGTTGCGATAAATATTGGTTTAACAAGATAAACTAAACTAGCCACTGGTATGGATTTCAACCGGGTAAGATTACATATCCAATACCAAGTGTAAAAAAGGAAGTGTTTTTGGCTAGTATCAAAATGTGAGAGTTGATATTTATGCCTGAACCAATCCAACGTATCTCAAATGAATCATACTCCTTTTTGCAGGATAATATCGAATCCACAATCGCAATTGGTACATCGATTAGAGACACATTAGCACCTTATTCAGATAAATCTACTTATAACACAAACTGGGAAGTCCAAGCGGCTGTTGAGGCACTACATGTATTTGGTTCAAGATGGACAATAGAGATACTTTCTACACTGTACATTGCGGGTCCTAGAAGGTTTAATGAGATGAAAAATTTGCTGGACGGTATCTCTTCTAGAACATTATCAGATAAATTGAGATTATTAGCGGATGAAGGATTAATCGTTAGACATGTGGATGATGGTCCTCCAATTAGAGTTAATTACGCTCTTAGTGAGCATGGTAAGACATGTGGAAGGTTGCTTTCACCATTAGTTGCTCACCTCAAAATTTACTCTGGTTCGGTACAAGTTGGTCAGTGAATGGCAAGATATGCTTGATCAACCACGGGATGCTTTAACAAAGGAGAAGGTAAACCGTAACTTATGGCATTGTTAGCTCAATGGGTTCGTCAGCGCCCTTGGTTAGCAGCCGGTATTGCTAGTGCTGCTGGTGGAATTGCAGGTGTTGCTGGAACAATGGCTGCTGCTGCTAGTGCCGTTGGTGCTCTTGCTTGGCAAGGAGTCTCATCAAAATCAAGAAATAATGACCACCCTCTAAGAAGAAGAGTTTTGACTACGCTGGAAAAACATCCTGGGCTTTGTTATAGAGAGTTACAAACTACACTTAATGCTGCTAACGGAACACTTAGGCATCACCTAGATGTATTACAATCTAGAAGAAGCGTCACAATCATGCATGTCAATGGAAGAACCTGTTACTTTGCTGGAGCGCCAAGCCAGATAGAAGTTCTAAAGGGTATTTCAATTAGCGAGCAAAGAGCAGCAAGATCTCTACCTATCGGACTTTCTTTAGTTCAAAGATTGATAATTGAAGATATTGTCAAAGAAGGAATTCCACGCTCTCAGTCGGATTTGGCCAGAAGAATTGGCAGGAGCAGAGCGACTGTTCATTCTGCCGTCAAAGTACTTAGAAGAAGAGGCATTCTTAGAGAAGATAGAATCGAACTAATGCCCCATATCGATATGGATATCCAATGGCATGGAACGCATGGCGTAGATTATGATTGGGAAGACGAACGAAGATGAAATTTAACTATAATTTTCGCCTCTTGAGAGCCAATTAATACATAGCATTCAAAGACCTTCGACATTTTTTCAACCACGAGCAAGATGTTCAGTGTTCGAATTCAAGAGGTTGCCTTACCGACCAGTGACAGAGATTTAGATAGCCTAGTTTCTTGGTTTACAGATTCTCTTTCTCTTGTTAGGAAGCGTGGCGAGGAAATGGCTGATGGTGGCAAAGCAAATCCTGTTCATCGCCTTCTTAGAGACTATATTTTTGCTCAACCTGAAATTGGTTGGGACGCTCAGATGCTTGCTGATGAATTAGCATTAACCCCTGCCTCACTAAACCATCATCTAACCAGATTAGTACAAGCCGGTATTATTGGATATACAAATGAAGGCAAAGGTTGGAGAAGATACTACCTCCGAGGCGGCTCGATAACTAAAGCAATTGAATTATTTTCTTTACAGTGTAAAACAATAGTTGCTCAAAGGTTAGACTTAATTGAAGACATGTGGGCCAGAGATAACCCTCGGCTTATTCTAGAATTGCCCGAAAATGATGCTCCATTACTTTCCCTGGGGATTGTTGATCATCGCCCACTAATGAGTGATAGTCCTGCAAGTATACTCTCACAGTGGATGGGTGACTTCGGACTACTTGGAGAGAGACCTGGTAAAGAAATTAATGCTGATTCCGTTTCAGCACGGTTATTCGAATTATTACTTTCTAGAGATGCCCCTCTATCATTAGATGAAGCTGCTGAATTAATTGGCGAACAGAAACCTCGTATTGGACGAATTATGGAAAGATTCCGAGCTAGTTCAATGGTTGAAAGAATTCCAAGAACTGATAGATTGGCTATTGCTTTATGGACCGCGATGACAACTCAATATCAACGTAGAGGCGAAGATTGGATGTTGAAAAAAGGTGGATTTCAACGAATTTTGAATTCCAAAAAACAATCCTCAATCTTGATGAAACTAAAAAAAGGTAAATTAACCATTGAAGAAGTAGACAATGAAATGAAAGGGATAGAACCGAAACAGCAAATGCTACTATTGAATCTTCTTGGTGGAAGGCTACCTTTAGGACATAGATTACATGGAGAAGATTCGAGCCAAAATACCCGACGTGTCAAGGATCAATTAGATAGAGTTCTTAGAAGAATGCGAAGAGTTGCAGAGATGTTAGAATCAAATCTTACTGAAAAATAATGTCCAATGCTTGAAGAACAAGTTGTATAACCACTACATGTGAGCGAGTTCATTGGTAGTAAACCAGACGAGTGGGAAGGCGAGCCTCGCCCGCTATTTCTTGCACCAATGTCTGGTGTAACCGACTTACCATTCCGACTCCTTGCCAAACAATGCGGCGCAGATGTAACTATTACCGAGTTTACTAACAGCACTGCCCTTAGTAGAGAAGCCGCTGTTTCATGGAGAAAAATGGAATCTCATGAAACTGAAATCCCGTTTATACCGCAAATATTTGGAGGAGACTCTAACGATATGGCAACAGCAGCCGAAATGCTAGCGCCCAATGCTGATATTATCGACCTTAATTTTGGCTGCCCGGCACCAAAGGTAACAAAAATTTGCGCCGGTGCTGCTCTAATGGGTGAACCCGATAATCTAGTTTCAATGGTTGAGGGAATAGTTGAGCGAGTTGATATCCCTGTAACAGCAAAAATGAGACTAGGAACTGGAAGTAGCGAACATAATGCGGTTGAGATTTGTAAGAGATTAGAAAAGGTTGGAGCTCAAAGATTGTGTGTTCATGGCAGAACATTAAGACAGAGATACTCTGGCGAGGCTGATTGGAATTATATCAAGAAAGTAGTTGATTCAGTCAATGTCCCTGTAATTGCAAATGGTGATGTAGTCGATGCCAAAAGTGCTGCTGAATGTCTGAATACGACCCATGCCGCCGGCCTGATGATTGGAAGAGGCGCCATTGGTAGGCCATCGATGTTTGGAGAAATGAAAGTTGGTCTTGGGTGGGAAAAAGAAGAGAATTTACCTTGGGTCAAGGCAAACAAAGAGAAATGGTTTGAACTCGATGAAATTGGGAAATCATTCGCAACTAGGAAATGGTGTTGGGATAAATACATCCAATTATCAAAACAAACAACTGGGATTCAGGGTAAATGGATGCAAAGACACGCGGTTGCTTTTAGCAAAGGATTGCCGGGAGCAAAAAAGGTTCGAAGTTTGATGCATTTACAGCCAACTCCTGAAGATTTTGCTCAGTCTATCAGTGAGTTTTTGATCGGAGAACTATTTGTAGAATAGGCTCTACATGGCTTTGACCATTGTAGAATGCTAAATTAACTGATGGCAACATTATTACATTGGCGATGGTCGGAAGTTAACAATAGGTTTGTTGTTTTTATCAGGCATAATCGAGGTTTTACAATGGGTGTTGAAGTTAAACAATCTAGTAAAAAATCTTACCCTAGTGAACGTGTTAAAACCGGGATTGAGTTACTTAGTCAGCAAATATGGTGTTGGGGAAGGGATATACTCCGAGTAGATGGTAATTGGTTAATAGATCTAGGATTTGAAGTAATTTATCCTCCTGTTGAAATGGAAAGGGTGAAAAATATCTATATGTATCAAATTTCAGAATTCCAACGAATTATGTTGCGTGGTTTTGGGGTGTTCTTCACTGACGACCGTTATGGAAGTATATTTGTTCCACGCTATGAATTCATCCCAAAATTTGCGCCTGTTAATGGATTTAATATCCTACCATGGGGCGTAGATGATGTTCACGAGTTCAATACTCCGAACGCTGTAGAAAAAGAATATTGCACCACAATGCTTGGTGAACTTATTGACTGGATAATCACATATGAAGAAGATACTCTTGCAATTTTGGGGTTAGATTATAGATTAGACGTTTTGGATTTATGGCACAACGGGAAAAGACGAGTTTTCTCACCTCAAGACAGTATTAGCGAGTGGATTCAAATCAGAAAAGACATTGAAAAAATTCTTAATTTTCAAGATTCGAGTATCTCTCATTAATTTTGAAATCTTAGAAGTCTGTCATATTATAATTCGAAGTCTCTACGAATTCTCCTGAGTTTGGTCGCTGAAGGTTTGAAGGTGTAATCAGCCACTGTAATTTTTGGAGTTTTTGTTCGCATTTTTTGCCATACCTGGTCAAATCCCTCGTATGAAATATTTTCTAAGCCCTCTGGAAGTAATTGTACCTCAATTTCGTCAGCAGATTTCTGTATCGCACAATAAGCGGTAATACTAGGATGCATTTGCATAACTGCTCGACGTATGAAATCGGGTATTACCTGTTCATAGCCCTCTTCACCAATCTTTTTTATCAAAAATATATCATCTTGTCTGCCCATTACAGCCTCAATAGATTCTCTTGCATCACCACAAGGACAAGGTTTTTTTGAAGTTACCAAAATATCATTCAATCGATAACGGATAATTGGTTGGGTCTTTCTCCGAAAATCAGAAATTATCGGATGATACCATCCTTTTTCTTCATCAACCCACTGCTTTTGAATGACCATTATTTCTTCATTAAGGTGTAAAGTTCCATGTTCACATGTTGCAGCAATCTCGCCTTCTGTAGAGGAATAAAATTGATGAACAATTTGACCAAAATGCTGCTCTATTTGTTTTCTATCAATCTCGTCCAAAACCTCTGCAGCAGATACTAATTTCTTGACCTTGAGAGGAGATTTAACATCCGCCAGGTATCTTAGAACACTTGGTGGGCCGATCAGTATGTCCAGTTTATCTCGTAAAATTGACTCATGAATCTCTTCTAAAGGTTTCATTAAATCATAAAATTTAAACTCAATTCTACTTGAACCAACCGATTCAAATGTATTCGAATTAGCCCGCAGAATCAAACCAATCTTATGCTTAGAAAAAATTGAGCCATCAAGGCCTCTAGCTAACATAAATCCTGCCCATTCTGACTGCTCTTTTTCACTCACAAAATGCATCCCTCTTGAACCACTAGTACCCGATGAATATCCAATTGAATATGGTCCAATTTTTGGTGAGAAGTCTCTGGTTTTTTCAGCATTATCAGCTAACACCTTAGCCTCTTCAACATCCAACCTTACCGTCAATAAATCACTTAAATTATCCATCATAATCGATTTATCAATCAGAGGAAATTTGGACCATTCGTCATCAGGCAAACCTTTCCAATGACGAGCAAAGAATGGTGAATTTTTACGTACAAATTTGATCTGTTTTTTCATTCCACGGTTCTGAATTTTCTCTATTTTCTGACGGTTGTGAAATTTTTTAGGAGTAAAAATGTAACGAAATAAAGTAGTTAATTTACTCATTCCAACTCCTCCATTCCCTGTTCAAATGTTTTAGTTGGAGACCAGTTTAACGCCTGTCTTGCTTCTGAGATATCTAAGGTTAGGGAGGATGTTATTTGTCTAAGACCGTATGGAGTAATGCTAGGCTCCCACCTTTTACCTGGAATAAAAGAAGCAACTGCAATAGATAGATAAGCGAAAATTAGTATTGGATAATAAGGAAGTTTACGCTGCTTAAAATTGGAGCCAAATTTTCCAGTATAAGTTTTCATAATTGAATTAAATGTCCTTGGATCTCCGTTGGAAATGTTGTAAAATTTGCCAAGACTTTCTTGAGGCGATTTGATTGCTAAACAAACGGCATCGACAAAATTCGAGAGACAGGTTACATCGATTAGCCCGTTACCGTCGCCTATAGTTTTGTAGTGATTCTTACCAATCAATTTCTTTAACCTAGGCAATAGTGTTTGGTCGCCCTTTCCAAAAACCGCTCTTGGCCTAAGTCCTATCCACTCGTCTTTAGGCTGAGTCAAACAAAAATTTTCAGCATCGAATTTACTTGCTCCATAATGATGCCTTGGCCTAAACCTAATATCTGGAGTATCGTCATTATGAGGTTGATCATGATTCATTCCATCGAAAATAGATGCCGAAGAGACAACTACAATTCTAGAAACCGATTTTTCTCTAGCAACTTGAAAGACATTTTTTGTGCCTTCTACGTTGGTTTGAAAAAATTTCTTTTTACTACCAAAAGGTGCTGCAAAAGCAGCACAGTGGATTATTACTTCACAATCGATAATTTTCTGTGATAATTGCTGAGCATCAGTAATATCGCAATTTATAATTTCGAAACCTTTCTGGATTAATTGATTAATTTTAGTTTTTGAACGCCCAATACCGATCACTGAGTTGCCCTCTTTCCTCAAACGTTCCATGATAGCCATACCAAGAGTGCCTGTAGCACCTGTAACAACTATGTTCATAATTTCACCCTAGATTATTTTATGAGAAATATTTTTCCAAATTAGCACCATTGCTACAGGCCAAGAAATTGCGATAGCCCAAGCAAGCCAAACAGGTAATAGTGGAGGACCCTCAACATCAACTGGAATTTCTGTGAAACTAGATTGACCATCTACTTCAAGCCAAATCTGGATGGTTTGATTACCCGAAAACGGAAATACAACTTGGCCGTCCCAAATCGAAATATTATTGCTACTTGCTAAATCAGTACGCATTCTAACTTCATCTTTTTCAGTGGGATAAACAACCTCAATCCAAGCATCTTCTATGTTTGCAGTTTCATTAGATGCTGGCAAAATTACTACTTCAGTGTCGATTAAAGCCTTAGGTGGCCAAATCATGAACTCTACCCAAACGTATGTCTCATTTACATCAATTAAATATCTCTTAGGAGCGTCAAAACCTTCTCCTTCCTCAGTGAAATGAATAGCATGACCACTGGCTATAGGAACTAGTAAAATTGCTATGAACAATGCCAATACTGGGGACTTGGATACTTTCTTTTTTGATTTTTTAATCGTGAAAAGTCTTTCCAAGGATAATCGTTCAACTGCAGAACCAAATCCTAGACTAAAGGAATAAAATATTCTTAGGATTACTACACTGAAAATAACCGAAATTAGAGTATTGAAAATTCCGACTTCTTGTGGAATATAATCCATGAATGTCGGTAACCAAACAACATCTACAAAAATTACCATCGCTATTAGTCGATTAGGGTTTTCCAATACGGAGAATTTTCTAGTAAGAATTAACACTGGGAAAAGAAGCCAAGGCAAACAATTAGCAGCCCATGTAGTGTGAGGTGAGCCTGGCCTGAAGAAGTGCTCTGTGGTCATAAATGAAGTTACTAAAAATGGAACTAGTACTAAGAATAATAATTGAGAAGCGAATAACAAGCCTGCTAAGGAAATAGAACCATTTTTTCCGAGCCATCGGTCTGCCAAAGGAAGGAAAATAATCAAAGTGGCGCCAGCGAAAATAAAGTGTAAAATAATCTCTAAATTGATTATTTCTAAGGTCGAAGCTCTAGGGTCCAAAAAGTTAGCAAAGGCTAGGTGAAAATGATAAACTAATGCCCAAAGAGTTCCCAAAATAACTAAATTAAGCCATTTTGGAGTGTTTTCTTTTAGCCTCTCTTTCATTTGAAGAGCCAGTGCAATTGTGGCAACCTCAACCAACATTCCACCAGCAAAAGTCCAGATATGCGGAGGGGTAATTATCATTGTATCAACACCATAACTTGTGTGCCAAAAGTCATCATACAAGCCCCCAATAACCAAGGTTATTAATCCACAAACCATCATCCAGAGACTCGTAGGAGCAATGATAGGACCAATATAGAATCCTACTTTATCGTCTTTCTTTGAAATAAAACTATACCACAATATGTACGATGATAGCATAATACTAGTCGGAATAATTCCTCCAAGAATCATAATATGTGGAGGAGTGAATAATTTATCTCTTCCAACATCGGTGTGCCATTGGAGATCAACCGCTAAGCCAAATCTTGCGATTATGTGATACAAACATAGAACAACCAAAAAAAGTAGGAGAAAATTATCCTCTCTACTTCTTTTATGTTCCATTATCAAAACTCCCACTTGGCCGTTGTAGACTTGCCTGAGCGGTCTACTATACAATGTTCAAGTGTATCATTTTGTCCATCAACTTTTTGTAAAAATTCATGCATATGCTTACCTGATAGCCAGTTAGAATTGCCTGAAAAGTAGTTATTCTTAGACTCCTGCTGTAGATATTTTGAATTACCGGCCTGTAAAAATTTATTTGCCTTGATATCTTCATCAAAGTAACCAATCGTTGTAAAATTAGGATTAAAATTTGAATTGTCATAGTCCACTGACACTAATTTAATTCCCTCTCCTGAAACACCAATTACTGCTACCACGCAGTATGACTCATAGTCCCAGTCACAATGCTTCGTTGGCCTATCATCTCCAATACATAACAAAGCAAATTTATTTCTCAGCGATGGTAATAAATCCGCTATTGACTGTAATGCAATATGTGGGCTACAACTTCCATCAGTTACATCAAATGAAAAACAGGTTGGACTATCAAAACTTATGTTTGTGCAGTGAATATTCAACCCGCCATGGATATGAGTTGCAAATGCGGGTTCAGTCCTAAAGTGTTCTCTATAAACTCCTCCATGGACGATTAAACCAATATCTTCAGGTTTTATTTTCGCATTATGAATAGCCTTTTTGGCTAGTTTTATAGTAGATTTTAACAAATTATTATACCCTATTTTGGTACTTTCCCATGAAAGCATTACGACCAATTTTCCACCCCCTCTGGGAGATTAAAATGAATGGCTACAATAGCAACGCCTGAACCGAAAGAAATCAACAGTACTGTTTCATCGGCTGTCAAATATTTATTTTCAAGTGAAATTTCCAATAGTACTCCGTGAGTTGTAGATGCGGTATTGGCAGTTTCAACGCTCTCATTGTGTAAGAACTTTATTTCACCTAAGGCTTCAGTTGCTATTTTTCCTCCTTTCTTAACTGCCTTAGGGGTTGTTGGGTGAGCATAGGTATGATCAATCTGTTCCCATTTAACTCCCATTTTATTCATAGAACGTTGTAAAAAAGTGCCTAGATTAATCATTACACTATTTTGTAATTCTCTTGCCTTGGTCCTCATTCGAGGACCACGGTGATTTTTACATGCCTGTCCAATGCAAAGCAAATTGTGTTGGGCCAAGGTAAATGGTTCACTAAATTTGATTCTTCCCTCTTGTTCCGTTGGTCCTAAAATGTATGCTGCTGCTCCATCACCGACTGTTAGAGAGGGTATTGCTCTAGGGTTAAGGTATAGGTTTCTTCTTTTCGCCTCGTCAATTATAGGAGTAATATGTTCCCCTGAGACGATTAAAGCATAATTAGCCTGCCCACTTTTTATTCTTGATTCTGCGATCATTAGTGCAGTTACCATACCTGCACATGCATTGGAGACATCAAATGATTGAGCGTTGTTAATTCCTAGATTTTCTGCGATAAGTGAGGCATAACTTGGCGATAAATGCTGACTTAATTCATGGTTCATTTTGCTGACTGAAGCGTTCAACACCAAGTCTATCGAATCAAGTTCAATCTGTGCTCTAGAAATAGCCTTTTTCGCTGCTTCTATGGCTAATTCAAAACTACCTTGTTCCTCAGAAACCTCATGATGGGCTAGAATACCTGTCAATCTAACAAAATCAAGAGACCTAGGTAGTTCACTTGGTGAAGCAAATGAGTTTGTAGTTACCTTTTTTTCTGGTAAATAAGCCCCAAATGAGACCATCTCAGCGTACCTTTTAGTACTCCCCATTAACGATTAATTCTACACCTAGTAGAAAAAACTTCAACCGACAATTTGTAAAACAAAAAATTCTAATTAATATTTAGACAACATTATGTTCAAGGTTTGGCTGGATGAATTATGGATGTAATGTTGATCATTTTTAGCATGGTCATTACATTGATTGCTGCAGCATTAACTGTTCCTGCTGGGTTTGGTCTTGCTACAATGCTTACTCCAGTGGTATTACTGTGGTTACCTCCACATGAAGCAATTGCTGTTGTTGCAATTATTCATGGAGCGCATAATGCTTGGAAACTGAAGGTTTTACGTTCAAGTATCAATATTGATGCAGTAAAAAGATACGGTTGGGCTTTAATTTTAGGAGCCATAATTGGTTCACTCTTACAATCAAAAATACCATCTAATCCTCTACTCTTGGTTGTTGGAATCGCATTGATTATCCTACCACTTTTATCGGTAACAGAAAAATGGACTAAACTTAGACTTGGAGAAACCGAAGATAGAATTGGCGGTTTTGGTTCTGGTTTTTTTGGAGGGTTAACTGGACATCAAGGTGCTTTAAGAGCACTATTTTTGCAAAAACGACTACCTGATAAATTGGCCTATGCCGCCACTGCAAGTATCCTAGCACTGGTTGTTGATTTAACAAGAATTCCAATCTACATATACTTTGAAGGTCGAGGAATTTTGGATGAATATATTTTGATTATTGCCTTAGTTTTTGCAGCCATCATGGGAGTTCAGCTCGGTAAAAAATGGCTATTATCTTGGAAAGATTCCTGGATAAGGTCTGGAATATTAGTAGCAATAATTGTAAGTGGTTTCATGTATGTTTACGAAGCAACTAATGGTCTTGGATGGATCTAAATTATACAGAATCCCAGAAATTGGTTTTTTCTTTACCACTTGACTTTTTCAATGCTGACTGTATTTTCTTTGCTGACTGTGTTGATTTTTCATTTGGCAATTGATATACTGCGGGGCCTCTCCAACCCTCACCAACATCATTCCACAATTTGCTTGTGCCATGTAGTTGTATTCTGTTTTCGTTACCTCCGTAATTGTTCGGCTCGCCTGGAGCCCAATTCGCATATATCCAAGGNTGCCCGTCACACCAACACCAGTAGTCAGCACCGGGGCCATTGCCAGAGCCTTTNCGCATTCCACCGATCCATACGGTTCTTCCACCAGCGATTCGAGCGACCAATTCATTTTCCTCTGCNCTGGTAATTGAAACAAGATGGCCTCCCATAGCTATAGCTCGGTCATTGTGTTCATTCCAAAACAANTCCTCTGGTGCTAATTGGTAGTGTCCATCGGAGGGGTGTAATTGAGCAGCATTGCCATGAGNCACTGTAATGTCAAAATCTAAACGCTCAATCTGATTATAGCCACCATCTGAAAAGACTCTGATACTCCATCTACCTGCTGATTGTGGAGGTAAATACAGAGTGTTTTGATGCGCTACATCTCGGAAATACATCCAGTTTTGGTGTTGTTCTCCATGCTCGTGGTTAGTCGCTTGCACAGGATACAAACCAAACCAAGCTTCGTTACCGCTTGGCCTATTGTGCANATTGAAACGAATNGGTTTACCAGCCCTCGCTTCTAAGATATTGATTTCACAGGTGCGACCCTTATGCAAGCTTTCTGAACTANCCAGAGATGAAACAACCTCAAAGACGACGTGTGTAAGCTCTCGACCATTGTTGTCCGTATCATGAAGCCTTAGGGTCCAAGTTCCCAATCCAGGGTTGGGCAGGGTGATGTCCCCGTTGGTCCTGCCTCCAAGATGCGCATAACTGATATCATGGCTATCGTTAACTGCTTCATCGCCATGAGGTATCGCTACGGGTACGATTCCTATCCAAGCGTCATCGGGTAATTTGGGTGCAGTGAAAGAGAAATCGATGACCTCATCAATCGTGTATGTAGATTTGGCGGTTGTGATTGTTGCATTTCCTACGTACTCCATGTCAACGTCTTCCCAGCCACCATCTACCGCATGGTCACGGTTCCACTCAACACGCCCGTCGGGTTGGGCGCTGAGGTACTTTCCGTGACTAGACTTCAAACGGATGACATCATAGCCGCCCCTTCCAACTGGTTGGATGAAGTGGTGTTCGACGGTGAACTCTTCCCAGCCACCTGGGGGAGCACCTCCGCGATTGATTTGTACGCTACCATCAGGTTGTGCCGACACATACTTGCCGTGCGCACCTTTGAGAGCGATTTTACCGCCTTGTCGCTTTTCAAGATGGAAATATTCCCAGACATCTGCTCTATCTCGGTTCCATTCGGCACGCCCATCGGGTTGTGCACTCAGATACTTACCATGCACGCTCTTGATGACTACCTTTCCGTTGACTATTTCATTAGATGAGGTTGGTGTAGAGGGTTGTTGGGGGTTAGTAGAAATCTCGAAATCCACGCGATGCTGGAGTTTGTATCCGCCGTCCTTGAAGACCCGGATGCTCCACTTACCAGCAGTTTGTCCGGGTAATGTGGCGTTATTCACATCAATATCTCTAAGCCAACTCCACCGTCCACCGTGATGTTGATCATCAGCGCTAGGAGGATAGATGCCTACCCATGCATCCCTCCCCTTTGGAGGGTCATTGATTCTGAAGCGTACCGGTTCACCCGGAATCGATTCAATAATTTCAATCGACTCTTCAAAATCATCTCTAGCTGCTGCTTTAGATTTAGAAATTTTTACTGTTAATAAGATAATTAGCGTTAGCGCACCAATTCCAGCAAGAATTGTTCCAAGAATCATCAATACTCCAGATTCATGGACTCTTTCACCATCTTGTATCCACATACCGACAGGTTTTGTTGGTTCGTTGACATATTCTGCAGTAATTATTGTGTCCCCTGCCATACAACCATAGCATGCTCTTCCAAGTTTTAGCAGGGGAATATCATTCTGCCATTTTTCTT